>NZ_JACJDM010000159.1:0-723 GCF_014163545.1 Pseudoalteromonas sp. SR45-6 | reverse complement strand
CGTATCAGTGGGTTAAGAAACAATTACGCGCACACATAACCAATCAGCTAGTACAGCTTTATCATGACGATACCTTAATCGCACAGCATCCGCGCTCACATCATTTAGGTGGGCATACAACACAGTCTCATCATATGCCTCTGGCGCATCAAAAACAGCATGAGCAGTCACCGATAAATTTACGCTCATGGGCATTAAGTATTGGGGAGTATACCCACCAAGTTATTGAGTTACAGCTCAGTGGACGGCGTCACCCCGAGCACGCTTATCGCGCCTGTTTAGGGGTGTTAAGTTTAGCTAAAACTTATTCAAAAGAACGGCTTGAGCAAGCGTGTTATCGCGCAATCATAATGAATACGACCACACTCAAATCAATTAAGCAGATGCTGAAAAAGGGGTTGGATCAACAACCGTTACCCACACAGCAAACAGAGCCAGAAAAGCCAATTAAGCATGGCAACATACGCGGCACACAGTATTACCATTAAGGAAATGAATCATGATAAACACCATTAACCAGCAACTTCAACTACTCAAGTTATCCGGTATAAAGCAAGCACTCAAGCAACAGCTTGAACAGCCCAATCTATATCAAGAACAAAGCTTTATAGAGCGCGTCAGTTTATTGCTCACTCATGAAATTGATACGCGTGAGCAAAGAAAAATCGACCGGCTAGTGCGACACGCTAAATTCCGCTTACCGGCTCAGTTAAATCAACTGAT
>NZ_JACJDM010000158.1:0-734 GCF_014163545.1 Pseudoalteromonas sp. SR45-6 | reverse complement strand
TCGTTCGTCGCAGCCAACGGATCAATATCAAAGGTTGGCGCAAGAGTATCGATCACTCCGCCATTTTCTGTGTCGCTAGCGGTATTGCCGGCGGCATCGGTGACGCTGGCATCAACAACAAAAGCGCCTTCTGCAAGCGGGGTCGGTACATCCACCGACCAACTGCCATCAGCCAACACAGTGGCAGTTAAGGTTTGTATATCGCCATTGGCATCGGTGACCGTAATGCTCACCAGCCCGCCAATTTCATCACTGCTACCGGTGATGGTTGGGGTGCTGTCGTTCGTCGCAGCCAACGGATCAATATCAAAGGTTGGCGCAAGAGTATCGATCACTCCGCCATTTTCTGTGTCGCTAGCGGTATTGCCGGCGGCATCGGTGACGCTGGCATCAACAACAAAAGCACCTTCTGCAAGCGGGGTCGGTACATCCACCGACCAACTGCCATCTGCAAGTACTGTCGCCGTTAAGGTTTGTATATCACCATTGGCATCGGTGACTGTAATGCTCACCAACCCACCTATTTCATCACTGCTGCCAGTGATGGTAGGCGTGCTGTCGTTGCTATCAGCCAACGGGTTGATATCAACCGTCGGTGCAAGAGTATCGATCACCCCACCATTTTCTGTGTCACTGGCGGTATTGCCGGCGGCATCGGTGACACTAGCATCAACAACAAAAGCGCCTTCTGCAAGCGGGGTCGGTACATCCACCGACCAACTGCCATCAGCCAA
>NZ_JACJDM010000157.1:0-743 GCF_014163545.1 Pseudoalteromonas sp. SR45-6 | reverse complement strand
TTGGCTGATGGCAGTTGGTCGGTGGATGTACCGACCCCGCTTGCAGAAGGCGCTTTTGTTGTTGATGCTAGTGTCACCGATGCCGCCGGCAATACCGCCAGTGACACAGAAAATGGTGGGGTGATAGACACAACAGCGCCGATTGTCACTATCGATGCACCGGCATTGACCAACGACAATACGCCGCTGGTCACAGGGACATCGGATCTAGCTAATAGTGACATTGCCATTACCTTTACGGATGCTAACGGCAGCCATACCGTGACAGTGCAAACCAATGCCAGTGGTAATTGGAGTGCCGAGGCCACGCAACCACTGATTGATGGTGCATACACAGTGACTGCCAGTATCACCGACGACGCAGGTAATACCGGCAGCGCCAGTGACAACGGCGTGGTTGATACAATTCCGCCAGAGCTTGCGTTTGTGCCCACCTTCCTATTAGGACAGTTAGTGTCTCTTAGCGGTACCTCCGATTTACCTGCTGGAAGCACAGTTACGGTTACTCAAAACCTACTTGGTGGCGGGGTGATAAACTACACCGCGACCACCGACGCAGCAGGTAATTGGTCATTAGTTGGGTTGAGTATTCCGCTGCTAACACTTAGTTCGATCACCGCCAGTGCCAGTGATGAAGCAGGTAATGTGCGCACGATCACTTCGACTGATTTTGATGGTACGCCACCGACGCTCACGGTGAGCGTCGATACATTGAGCAATGACAACACCCCAGCCATTAGTGG
>NZ_JACJDM010000156.1:0-766 GCF_014163545.1 Pseudoalteromonas sp. SR45-6 | reverse complement strand
GTACCTCAACCGAGCCTACGGGCACCGTTGTTAGCATCAGTATCGTGGATGTCAATGGCGATAGTTATGGATTAAGTGCCACCGTCCTCGCTGATGGTTCATGGCAAGTAACAGCACCAAGCTTACCGGATGGCAGTTATACAGTAACCGCCAGTATTACCGATGCGGCAGGCAATACCGGCAGTGACACCGGCACTGGCAGTGTGGATACCTTAGATCCGTTGATCAGTATCAATAGCCTCGGAGCCATTAATGATGATACGCCGACACTCAGTGGCACCTCGTCAGAGCCACAAGGGACAGTGATAACCCTCACCGTTACCGACAGCGGTGGAACGGTTACCGCACTCAGTGCAACGGTTAATGCCAGTGGTGAGTGGGCGGTCACCTCGCCAGTCCTCGGTGATGATGATTACACGGTGGTTGCGAGTGTCAGTGATGCAGCGGGCAACAGCAACAGTGCCACCGATACCTTTACACTTAACACCTTAGCCCCGAGTATTACCATCAACGCGATAGGTGAAACCAACGACACTACACCGACCATTAACGGCACCAGTGATGCGCCAGATGGCAGTGTTGTCACGGTAGTGATAAATGATGGAATAAACCCCGCAGAGACAGTTCAAACTACCGTAACCGGCGGCACATGGAGTGTCACGGCCAGCAGTGATTTAGCGGAGGGTGACTTTAGTGTTACCGCCACCGTTGAAGATGGCGTGGGTAATCAAGGCACCGCCAGCGTCACTGGGATCATTGATACCAC
>NZ_JACJDM010000155.1:0-766 GCF_014163545.1 Pseudoalteromonas sp. SR45-6 | reverse complement strand
GTGGTATCAATGATCCCAGTGACGCTGGCGGTGCCTTGATTACCCACGCCATCTTCAACGGTGGCGGTAACACTAAAGTCACCCTCCGCTAAATCACTGCTGGCCGTGACACTCCATGTGCCGCCAGTTACGGTGGTTTGAACTGTCTCTGCGGGGTTTATTCCATCATTTATCACTACAGTGACAACACTGCCATCTGGCGCATCACTGCTGCCGTTAATGGTCGGTGTAGTGTCGTTGGTTTCACCTATCGCGTTGATGGTAATACTCGGCGCTAAGGTGTTAAGTGTAAAGGTATCAGTGGCACTGTTGCTGTTGCCCGCTGCATCACTGACACTCGCAACCACCGTGTAATCATCATCGCCGAGGACTGGCGAGGTGACCGCCCACTCACCATTGGTATTAACCGTTGCACTAAGCGTGGTACTGGTCCCGACACTATCGGTCACAACAAGATTTATAATAGTTCCTGCTGGCTCTGACGAGGTGCCACTGAGTGTCGGCGTATCATCATTAATGGCACCGAGGCTATTGATACTGATCAACGGATCTAAGGTATCCACACTGCCAGTGCCGGTGTCACTGCCGGTATTGCCTGCCGCATCGGTAATACTGGCGGTTACTGTATAACTGCCATCCGTTAAGCTTGGTGCTGTTACTTGCCATGAACCATCAGCGAGGACGGTGGCACTTAATCCATAACTATCGCCATTGACATCCACGATACTGATGCTAACAACGGTGCCCGTAGGCTCGGTTGAGGTAC
>NZ_JACJDM010000154.1:0-774 GCF_014163545.1 Pseudoalteromonas sp. SR45-6 | reverse complement strand
AGAGTTTGATAAAAATAATAATCGTCCTTCAGACTTTTGGGTAGACTTCTCAATTGAACAGCAAATTGAAATTAGGGACGAAATTTTAGAAGATGCTTTTCCATTTGATTGGCTAAAAGGTAAAGCCAATGACGAAATAACGAAACCTTGGCAGCATTGGAAAGCAGAGCCTGAGCGCATAGAGCAATTAACGTGGAAATATAAAGTAAAGCGTTTACTGGTTCAACTTTTTATCGGCTTTCCGTGAAACGGCTTAAGTTTCAGAGTCCATGATACGTTAACAATCAGAAAAGGAATTCAAACGAGGCACTTTAAAGTGCCAAGGTTGATTAAACAATAAGGATATTACATGCAAAATAATGATTACCTAGCCGTTGATATCATGCCTAAAAAAACGCGATTTAATTGTTTTTTTTACCCTGAGAGATTAAATAGCCTCAAGGATAAATTCAAAGGCTTATGCTATTTATATAATTTACCTGCAAGAAAGCAAAAAGAAATACAAAAACATCCTGAACGATATAAAGTAGAAATGTGCGGAAATAGCCCAATTAGAGTTATATTGTTTGGCCCAATCATAATCGGCTTTGTTTTAAGTTTGTTACTATTACTATCTTGCATTGTAATGACATATTCGGATGAACCTTATCATTGGTGGGTGCCCGCACTTACTTTTTCTTGGAACCTGTTTTTTCTTAATTTATTACCAATAACAGAGAGTTACCTCCCTAAAAAGCAAATATATTTTGACAGAAAAAAACAGTTAGTCGGCTT
>NZ_JACJDM010000153.1:0-797 GCF_014163545.1 Pseudoalteromonas sp. SR45-6 | reverse complement strand
AATAGAATTTACTTTGGTGAAGTTGCAATAGACAAAAAAGGTTACAAATTAGCTAAATCTCTCCCTTATTTTACTTTATCGACAGGTGAGGTATTTAAGAAAATAAAACCATATTTAATAGTCGGTATGGGTGAATCAGGTGAAATCAAAGTTTGGATTTCAAATACACCATCTGCTGGGTTTACAGGCCATGTATTACACGAACTAGGCTCAGGGCAAGCTCAATGGCGTGAGAATAAGTAGTAAAGCCACGACCCTAAGCTTATGTTCTATAAAGTATTCGCAGAGGTAGCCCGTAGCTCATGACCCAGAAGAAGACGCTGAATTCACCACTAAAAACCAACAACGTGAGCTTTTTTACAATCAACCAGAACAAGCTGAAGAAAGTGAGCAATGGCAGTCACAACTAATAAATGGATATAGATTATGGACAACCTCATAAAATTACTCATCACACTCACTTTTACATTATTTGTAATGGGTTGCTCGTCAACAGGAACAATTGATTACATGGTTGCAGGTGTCGGCACCGAAAATGGCAATGCAATTTGGGGGCGCTCTGTAGTATTTGATGATGAGTGGGGAATACCGTCAGGGGCAATTGGGTGCTGCTATGGTGAAACAAGAGCGACGGTAAGTGTTTACGATCAAAAATTCCCAGAAAAAGTAGCTGTTGAATGGTTAGATAAGTCAGAAAATAGAATTTACTTTGGTGAAGTTGCAATAGACAAAAAAGGTTACAAATTAGCTAAATCTCTCCCTTATTTTACTTTATCGACAGGTGAGGTATTTAAGAA
>NZ_JACJDM010000152.1:0-815 GCF_014163545.1 Pseudoalteromonas sp. SR45-6 | reverse complement strand
TGCCACCTTGATATAGTGGCAACACGCCCGGGTGTAATGGGGTTTGTGCCTTTTATTAGTCATATTGATGAGGATAAATACCCTGAGACTAAAATAGCTGTTCAAGTGCCTGATAACTCAAATAACCCGATGAACTGCTATTTATATTGGGAACGAGTAGTGCGGTTTATGGATAACAACCAACCACTGCCTGATGTGCCTGAGTATGAAAACTGCCGCCACCTTGATGAACTCACCGCTGAATTTGATAAGCAAAATGACAGACCCAATAATTTTTGGAGCGACTTTTCGCTTGCTCAACAAGTCGAAATTTGGCAGAAATTTAATAAAGAGGCTGCGCATTTTAATTGGCTCAGAGCGACACCGAACGAAGAAATAACCAAACCTTGGCTGCATTTTAAAGGTGAGCCTGAGCGTATCGAAAAACTAACATGGAAATACAAAGCAAAGCGCTTAGCACTGCAGTTGTTTATGGGAATACCTTAAAAGATGACTTTATGTATAGCATGCAACTAGGATTCTGATAAAAATTAAAAATGGAATTCAAGCCTAGGGGTTATGCACCCATCTAGGTTTATTGGCACACTGACGACTAAGGAAGTAAAAAGGAAATTAAGAAGAGAGCCACTTTAAATACGCGCATCTTAGTCATAAGGTAGAAAAAAATCAAACCATGCACGAGGTAAACTGCCGCCTACAGGCGATGTAATATAGCTGTTTAAATTTGCGTAGGCGGGGCTTTACGCCGCGCAAATTGAAGAATAAAAACGATATTCACTCTGAATAGTTAAGATGGGTGTCATCTTAATTTCGTT
>NZ_JACJDM010000151.1:0-882 GCF_014163545.1 Pseudoalteromonas sp. SR45-6 | reverse complement strand
GACCCTCGCCAGCAGGGTAAAGTTGTCCATAAACTTTTTGATATCATATTCTTAGCTGTCAGCGCTGTCATATCTGGGTGCCAAGGCTGGGAAGATATTGAAGATTTTGGCCATGATAGATTAGATTGGCTCAGGAAGTACGTTCCTCTTGAGCAAGGTATCCCTCGCCATGACACAATCGCTCGTGTGATGAGTCGCATTGATATGATGCAGTTTCAAGATTCTTTTTCTTCTTGGATGAAAGACTGTTCTAAATTAACTCAGGGCGATGTCGTTGCGATTGATGGTAAGCGATTGAAAGGTTCATTTAATCAGTCAGATAGGCGCGATGCACTTTATATGGTCAGTGCATTTGCGTGCGAAAATGGTGTTGTTTTGGCGCAATGCCCTGTTGATAAAAAGTCGAATGAAATAACAGCGTTACCAGAGCTTCTTGAATTACTGGAGATAAAAGGCTGCTTAGTCACGATTGACGCGATGGGGTGTCAAAAATCAATTGCAGAGACAATAGTGGATAAACAAGCCGATTACCTACTTGCAGTAAAAGCGAACCATAAAGGACTGCTGTCACAAATAGAGAATGCTTTATTACCTGAGGTCACACGACAAGCGTCCGAAGGAGTTTTGTTTAATGAAGCCGATTATCATAAAAACAGAGAAGAATTCAGGTGTTGTGCTGTTAGTCATAACGTAAGTGATTTATCAGAAACGAGCAATTGGAAAGATGCCAAAACAGTGGGAGTTATTGTTTCTTATAGGAAAGAAAAAAACAAAGTAAGCAATGAGTTATGCTATAGATACTACATCAGTTCAGCATATTTATCGGCGGAAGAACTCGCAAGATCCGCACGGCAACATTGGCAAATAGAGAATGGATTACAT
>NZ_JACJDM010000150.1:0-883 GCF_014163545.1 Pseudoalteromonas sp. SR45-6 | reverse complement strand
GCCAAGGCTCCTTATAACCACGTTTTTTATCTCTTTTTAATAACTTATGCCCTTTGCCAACCAGCACTGCATGCGTGTGATATTGTGCACTTTTGGTCAACTCGGTCGCGCCAAGATACTGGCTCCTACGTTGATTGCTCTTGAATAGTGACTGGCATGGAACAAACTCATCGCTGCCCTGCGTTTTCAAGTGTGCCGTACCTCGAACTCGGCTAATATAATGCCAGCCATTGTTTCGCACTGCTTTGAGCCAAGGAACTTTAAAGCCCGCATCCGTCACAATGACAGGGCGGCAATCACTCGGCAAGATCAGTTTGAGCATCTTTAAGAACCGTTTTTGTACTTTTGGGCAATGATATTGAAAGCTGAATGCACTTTCCTGATACAGGGTTAAAGAGCGACCTTCACTAACAATGCTGGCACGCAGAATACAGTATTTGGTTTGTGTATCTGCATGACTCCAATCAACCAAAATGACGGGATGCTTTTCAGTGACCACAAAACGGCTTAAGTGAACATAAACCGTTGTTGATTCACGTAAAAGCTCGTGGTTACTGAGCAGTCGATCAATACGTTTAATATCATGTTTTTCAGTTGTTTTTGAATTCAAATTGCGGCCGATAGACGTCAAGGTACATTGCTGGCAGTGCAATAGAGATTTAACGGCAGCGACTAAAGTATTAAATCTGGCTTTATGAATTGAGTTAGGGGTGACAGCGCGGAGCATATTGTGCAAAATAGTAAAAGCATTCATGGTGTTTAGCTCTGTTGTTTTTAAGCGATTCATAAGATCACAAAACACCATGAATGTTCCCTCGCTTCCCACATTTTTTAATACTATTAGTTCATTGATATATAAAGGCTAATTCTGGGGATACTTTAG
>NZ_JACJDM010000014.1:0-80542 GCF_014163545.1 Pseudoalteromonas sp. SR45-6 | reverse complement strand
CTAAATAAAGTGCTAACTGCGTTATAATTTATTCAAGTATAACAACTACATGTCGAAACTTACGCCTTGTTATCACTGTATTTATCTGTCGCTATAAATGGTCAGTAACTTAACACGATTGGTATTATCGCTTAAAACTTATAGCTTCCCTAAACGCAAAAAGCCCCGCATTTTCATGCAGGGCTTTTAATAATTTTGTAAAACTGTGATTAACTCATTGCAGCTTGTAACTTTTTCATCGCTGTTTTTTCAAGTTGACGAACACGCTCTGCAGATACGCTGTATTTTTCAGCCAGTTCTTGCAGTGTTGCTTTATCGTCTGATAACCAACGAGCACTAACAATGTCTTGTGAACGTTCATCTAGGGTTTTTAACGCACTAAATAAACGTGTATGAGATTGCTCTTGATATTGTTGCTGTTCAACTTCTTCAGCTAAATCATTACTGCCATCAGTTAAGTATTGCACAGGCGAATAGGTACTAGTTGGTGCGTCATCGCTGTCGTCACCGGTTAAATCAAAGCCCATGTCTTGGCCGCTCATGCGCGATTCCATTTCACGAACTTCTTTTTCACTCACACCTAGCTCACTCGCTACGGTAGCAACTTCAGCTTGGTTAAACCAACCTAAACGTTTTTTGTTTTTACGAAGATTAAAAAACAATTTACGCTGCGCTTTAGTGGTCGCAACTTTAACAATGCGCCAGTTTTTAAGTACAAATTCGTGTATTTCGGCTTTGATCCAATGCACTGCAAATGAAACCAAACGTACGCCCACTGATGGGTCAAAACGTTTTACTGCTTTCATCAGGCCGATATTGCCTTCTTGAATCAAATCAGCTTGCGGTAGACCGTAACCTGAGTAACCTTTAGCTATATGTGCAACAAAACGAAGGTGAGACATGATGAGTTGCTTTGCAGCGTTAAGATCGCCATCTTCCTGTAAGCGAGTCGCTAACTCTTTTTCTTGCTCAGCACCTAGCATAGGTATAGTGCTTACCGCTTGAAGGTAGCCGTCCATACTTGCGCTTTGCTGTCCAACTGTGAGTGCCATTGCGTATAAATCTTTACTCATTTTTCACCTCAGTGATAAACATTTGAAACCATCTTAGCACTCTTTCACTTAGAGTGCTAACTTCAATGTAAAACTTTTTTTCGATTGAAGCAAGTGGTTTTTTAGTGTTTTTTATTCTACTTTAAACGCCTGAATAAGCGATGAATTCTAGCTTTGCGGTCAGTTGGTTATGATAAAGCAATTCACCACAACCAACTTAATCAATGATTATAAACAATAATTGTTACACTTTATCGGGTTCGATTTCTTTTATATATCGATTAACAGATAAGTAAGAGCCAACAAACCCTAAGCTGGTTGCAAGTAGCACTAACGCGCCAAATTCGCCTAAGCTTAAGCCGATTAAATTAAAGTTAGTTTGATACACTCCAGCGACTTGGGTGACTGCAGATCCAAGCCACCACATCATGAGGGCCACACATATAAAAGCAAACAAACCACCAACAATGCCATACCAAATGCCGGTCCATAAAAATGGCGCATGAATAAAGGTATTGGTTGCACCGACTAGCTTCATCACTTGGATCTCTTCTTTCTTATCCATAATTGATAAGCGAATAGTGTTGCCTATGATCAAAGTTACCGAAGTCAGTAATAACAACGCGATGGTGATCACGCTTTCTTTTAACAGGCTTAATAATGCATTTAAGCGCTCAAGCCAGGCAATATCTAATTTACCAAAATCAACTTCACGCTCTGCTTCAAGCTTTTTTAATAATGCTTGCGCGGCGTTTGGTTGACGATGGCGAGAAGTCGGCGTGACGATAACAACATCTGGCAGAGGATTGCTATCTAAATATTCAAGTGCTTGGCCAAACCCTGATACTTCTTTAAATTCAGTGAGCGCATTTTGTTTAGAAATAAAAGTGACATTATCAATTTCAGGGTAGAGTGCTAAGCGTTTAACAAGCGTTTGTGTTTCTTGTTCACTCATGGATTCTTTTACAAATAATGAAATCTCTGCAGCTTCTTCAAAGCCACTGCTGACCTGCTGCACATTTTTAACCACTAAATACAAGGTCGCTGGTAAGGTTAAACTTAAACCCAACACCGCAATGGTCATCATTGACGCCATCGGTGTGCGCCACATTTCCCCTAGGCTATATACACCTTGGCGAAATATATTCAGCACAAAGAAATAGCTGGCTGCAAAAACTGATTTTTTTACTCGTTCATTTTGGCTTTTTCGGCCTTTGAATAACAAACTCATAGTGTTGCCTCTGCCAATGGATCTTGACTCATGCGACCATCTTTTAAGGTTAAGCTACGGTATTTCATTCGCGAGATCAGCCCTAAATCATGGGTGGCAATTAAGACTGTAGTGCCATGATTATTAAATTCTTCAAACAAACGCAAGATATCCATGGAAAGCTCAGGATCTAGGTTACCTGTTGGTTCATCTGCAAGTAATAATGGTGGAGAGTTTACAATTGCCCGGGCAATTCCAACTCGCTGTTGTTCACCACCAGAGAGTGTTGAAGGGTGGCATTTTACTTTATCTAGCAAGCCAACTTTATCAAGTGCGCCATGCACACGCTTTTCAATTTGCTTATGATGCGTACCTTCGATAATTAGCGGCAAGGCAACATTATCAAAAATAGTGTGGCGCTCTAATAAACGGTGGTTTTGAAATATGATACCAATATCACGGCGGACATAAGGAATTTGCCGCGATTTTACTGCATTTAAATCAACGCCATTAATAAAAACATGACCCGCCGACGGGCGTTCCATTAAACTAATGAGTTTAAGTAAGGTACTTTTACCAGCACCACTGTGACCTGTTAAAAAAGCCAATTCACCCGGTTTAACATGGAAATTAACTTTTTCCAGTGCTCGGTGACCACCGGGATATGTTTTGCTGACTTGCTGAAAATTTATCATTTTAGTTATCAATCATCCACAGCTGAAAAGGGAGCAAGCTCCCCTTTTAAATTTAAACTTCGTCCTCATCTTGGCTAAATAGCGCATCAATGAAGTCATTACTATTAAATGCACGTAAATCATCAATGCCTTCGCCCACACCAATATAGCGGATCGGAATATTAAATTTATCGGCGACGGCAAAAATAACCCCACCTTTGGCTGTACCATCTAACTTAGACAATGTAATACCGGTAAGGCCAACACACTGATTAAATAAGTTCACTTGGCTAATTGCATTTTGCCCTGTGCCAGCATCGATGGTTAGCATCACTTCATGCGGTGCATCGGGATCAATTTTCTTCATCACCCGGGCTATTTTTTCAAGCTCTTGCATCAAGTTGTCTTTATTTTGCAAGCGACCAGCTGTATCTGCAATTAACACATCAACGTTACGCGCTTTGGCAGCTTGAAATGCATCAAATATCACTGAGGCACTATCAGCACCGGTGTGCTGTGCAATTACTGGGATTTTATTACGCTCACCCCATACTTGTAATTGCTCAACCGCAGCTGCACGGAAAGTATCACCTGCAGCTAACATGACTGATTTACCTTGATCCTGAAATTGCTTAGCAAGTTTACCAATGGTCGTTGTTTTACCAACTCCATTAACACCCACCATTAAAATAACAAATGGTTTTTTATCAGCAGGAATTTCTAATGGCTGTTCTGCCGTTTTAAGCATCGCCGCCATTTCTTGCTTCATTAGCTCATATAATACATCACCATCCTTTAACTGTTTGCGGTTAGCCGCATCAGTCAAACGATCGATCAGCTTCATGGTGGTATCAACACCTAAGTCGGCTGTTAATAGCTGAGTTTCAAGATCTTCAAATAATTCATCATCAATTTTCTTACCAGTGAAAATCGATGCAAAGCCAGAACCTAAGTTTACTTTGGTTTTTAATAAGCCTTTTTTAAGACGAGCAAAGAACCCTTCTTTCTTAGGTTTTTCAGCTGTTTTTGCTTCCTCGCTGGCAAGCTCGGCTGTTAATCGCTCTTGCTCTAAACGCTCAGCTTCCGCCTCTTCGGCAGCAATACGTTGTTGCTCTACACGTTCGGCTTCAGCTTGCTCTGCGGCAATACGTTGTTGCTCTACACGCTCAGCTTCGGCTTGCTCTGCAGCAATACGTTGTTGCTCTACACGCTCAGCTTCGGCTTGCTCTGCTGCGATACGCTCTTGCTCTACACGTTCAGCTTCGGCTTGCTCTGCTGCGATACGCACTTGTTCTACACGTTCAGCTTCAGCTTGCTCGGCAGCAATACGCTCTTGCTCTACACGTTCAACTTCGGCTTGCTCTGCGGCAATAAGCTCTTGCTCTAAACGCTCAGCTTCGGCTTGCTCGGCAGCAATACGCTCTTGCTCTACACGTTCAGCTTCGGCTTGCTCCGCGGCAATACGCTCTTGCTCTAAACGCTCAGCTTCCGCTTGCTCAGTAACAATACGCTCTTGCTCTAAACGCTCAGCTTCGGCTTGCTCTGCTGCGATACGTTCTTGCTCTAAAAGCATTGCTTCTTCTTGCTGCACTAAACGAGCGGCTTCATCGCGGCGTTGTTGTTCTGCTTGTTCTGTTGCTGCTAATTCAGCATCTGTGATGGCTTGGCGTTCAGCATCACGTGCCTCAGCTTGCTCTACAGCAATACGCTGTTGTTCTAAGCGCTCTGCCTCAGCTTGCTCTGCAACAATGCGCTGTTGTTCTAAGCGCTCAGCTTCAGCTTGCTCTGCAACAATGCGCTGTTGTTCTAAGCGCTCAGCTTCCGCCTCTTCTGCAGCAATTCGTTGTTGCTCTAAACGCTCAGCTTCAGCTTGCTCTGCGGCAATACGCTGTTGTTCTAAGCGCTCAACTTCCGCTTGTTGGTTATCGGCCTCTTGGGCGGTCTGCTCTACTTGTTGGTTTTTATCTGACTTACCAAAACCAAACCAAGACAGGAATTTATTTTTTTTTGCCATACTTGCTAATAACCACTTATAAAAATCTGATAAACTAACGGTAATACTTTGTGTATTCGCTGCATTGCTTTAAAAGCACAGCCGCTAATAACCACAACATATTGTCTAAGATGCTCATAGTAACACTTTTAGCGCAGTTGAAAAATGACACGCTACTATATGATTGCAATATTATCTGAGCTGGATTCTAGATACCATTTTTTAGTGAGCTAAATGAGAAATAAATCACCACAAAAACAAGTGAGTAATAAAGCCAGCTATGGCGTTATTAGGATCATCAGCGGGCAATTTCGTGGCCGTAAATTACCAGTAAAAGATGTGCAAGGTCTTCGTCCAACCACAGATCGTATCAAAGAAACGGTATTTAACTGGTTAATGCAAGATACTCGCGATACTAAAGTACTCGATTGTTTTGCAGGTTCCGGTGGATTAGGTTTTGAAGCACTCTCTCGTTTTGCTCTCAGTGCACGCTTTTTAGAGATGGATAAACTAGCCGCCAACCAATTACAAACTAATATTGACACGTTAAAGCTCACTAACGCTGAAGTAATTTGCACCGACAGTTTGCTTTATTTAAGTAACAATACTCAGCAACAACAGTTTAACTTAGTGTTTATTGATCCACCTTTTCGCCAAGGTTTAGCCCAAAAATGCTGTGATTTACTCACTGAAAATGACTGGCTAAGTAAAAATGCTCTCATTTATGTTGAAGTAGAAAGTGAGATGAGTGCATTGCAAACACCTAGCAATTGGCTGTTATTAAAAGAAAAAGCGGCGGGACAAGTATTTTGCCGCCTCTATGAACTACAGTAAAATTAGTAACATAGAAATATTTTTTGTTTCCACTTGGAGCAGACAATATTTATCCTTTACATGTGGTGCGGCTTCGGATTACAATACTGCACCATTTTTGAACCACTTGATCATTGTTTGATCAACTTGAGCAACGCTCATTATTTAGGTAGGTGAATTTTTAATGCCAGTAATTAAAGTAAGAGAGAACGAACCGTTTGACGTAGCACTTCGTCGCTTCAAGCGTTCATGTGAAAAAGCAGGTATCCTTTCAGAAGTTCGTCGTCGCGAGCACTATGAAAAGCCAACAGCTGAGCGTAAGCGTAAAAAAGCTGCAGCGGTTAAGCGTCACATGAAGAAGCTTTCTCGCGATAACGCACGTCGCGTTAAATTATATTGATCAGTATTGGTCTTGTATAAATGAGCCTTTTAATAAAGCTAAAAGATGCGCAAAAAGATGCGATGCGAGCGAAAGACAAATCTCGTCTTAACCCAATTCGTATGGTGCTTGCTGCAATCAAGCAGCGTGAAATTGACGAGCAAATAACACTTGATGATGACGGTATTACCGCAGTATTAGTGAAGCTTGTTAAACAACGCCGTGATTCTTACACTCAGTATACTGATGCTGGCCGTGAAGATTTAGCCGAAATTGAAGCCAATGAGATTACAGCTCTTGAAGAATTCTTACCTCAACAATTGAGTGAAGAAGAAATCATAGCTCTTATTGATGCGGCTATTGCTGATACTAACGCAGCAGGTATGCAAGATATGGGTAAAGTAATGGGTATAATCAAAAGCAAAGCTGAAGGTCGCGCCGATTTAGGTAAGATCTCTGGTTTAATTAAGCAACGATTAACTGCCTAATACTCCCACATACAGATGTATGATTTAAGCAAACCGAGCCATGTGCTCGGTTTCTTCGTTTTTCGCTTTAATAAAAATAGCATTTGTGTTCAAATCTAAATTGTAGAACTAAATTATCTGATATTTCGTTCACCTTATTTTCTATTTATCTCAGGACTACACTTTACTAATGGCTGGAAAGATCCCACGTAATTTTATAGATGATTTACTTGCCAGAACCGATATTGTTGAGCTAATTGACTCCAAAGTTGGCTTAAAAAAAGCGGGCAAAGATTACCAAGCCTGTTGCCCTTTTCATAACGAAAAATCCCCATCATTTACCGTATCTCAAGACAAACAGTTTTATCATTGCTTTGGTTGTGGTGCGAACGGCAACGCTATTTCATTTGTTATGGAATACGACAAGCTTGACTTTGTTGATGCCATTGAAGAACTTGCAAGCATCCTAAATCTTGATGTACCTCGAGAGCAAGGCACCAGTAATGGCCCAGAGCGTACCGCAGAACAAAAACGCTCAGATTACGATTTAATGCTCCATAGTGCGCGTTTTTATCAACACCAGTTAAAACATCATGCTAATTCAGCAACCGTAATAGACTATGTAAAAGGCCGAGGCCTAAGTGGCGAAACCGTTAAAAAGTTTATGATTGGTTATGCCCCCAGTGAATGGGAAGGCCTTTGCCAACAACTTGGCCGCAATAAAGCACAAAAAGAGCAATTAGTTGAGCTAAAGCTGGCCTCAGAGAAAACCCCAGGCCGCCAATTTGACTTCTTTCGTGATCGCTTAATGTTCCCTATTCGCGATAAACGTGGTCGTGTTATTGCTTTTGGTGGCCGTGTGATGCAAGCGGATCAAGGACCTAAATATTTAAACTCGCCAGAAACCCGTATCTTCCATAAAGGCTTTGAACTATATGGATTATATGAAGCAAAACAAGCGCATAAAAAGCTCGACCATGTACTCATAGTTGAAGGCTATATGGATGTTGTGGCACTGAGCGAGCAAGGTATTGAATATGCGGTAGCTGCGCTTGGTACTGCCACCACCACTGAACACATGCATACATTGTTTAGAGCCACTGACCGGGTAATTTGTTGTTATGATGGTGACCGCGCTGGCCGAGATGCCGCTTGGCGTGCACTCGAAAATGCCCTGCCCTATTTAAATGATGGCAAAGCGCTACTGTTTGTATTTTTACCAGACGGTGAAGATCCCGATTCATTAGTACAAAAAGAAGGCAAAGAAGCGTTTGAACTACGTTTATCTCAAGCCGATGATTTTACTAAAGTGCTATTTAATAAACTCAGCCAAGAGATTGATTTAACTACCGATGCAGGTAAAGCTAAGCTTCTTAGTGCTGTGCTTCCGTTGGTTGAGAAAATCCCTAGTCAGTTTTATCAAGAAAACTTATTAGAGCACTTAGGTCGATTAATAGGCCGCACTAAAGAGCAGTTAAACAATCGCTTAAAAACACCTAAACAGCAGCATGCGATTGAGCGAAAATTTAAAATTACGCCAATGCGTCGCGCAATTGGGTTACTAATTCAGCACCCTAAATTAGCCAATACAGTGCCTTATTTAGCTGATTTAGCACAAATGAATATTGCCGGTATCGCCTTGCTTATTAGGTTGCAACATTGCGCTTTACAAAAAAGTGACATTACTACAGCGCAATTAATTGAATCATTTCGAGAAACACCCGAGTACGAGGCGCTCATTAAGCTCGCTACTTGGCGTCATGAGATCAATGACGACCGTTTAGAGGACGAATTTAAAAATACTTTCAGATTTATTGAAGATCAGTGTTTAAATTATCGACTCGAGACCTTATTAATAAAAGACAAGACCCAAGGACTTACGAGTGAAGAAAGACTAGAATGTTTAGCCCTTACTCAAGCGTTAAAAGGGTCGAAAAGACACTAACAGCTAGTCAAAAATGAATTATGCTGTTATACTGTGCTATTCACTGCGTCAAATAATACTTAGCTTGGCTTAATAAATAAGCAAGCTGGCGCCTGTTGTATCAACTTATCAGAGTGGAAGAAACAATCTCTATGGATCCAACTCCTCAGTCACAATTAAAACTTCTGATTCAAAAAGGTAAAGAGCAAGGTTACTTAACTTTTGCAGAAGTTAATGATCACCTTCCACAAGATATTATCGATTCAGATCAAGTAGAAGATATCATTAGTATGATCAATGATATGGGTATCAAGGTTAGCGAAAACGCGCCTGATGCCGATGAATTGATGATGCAAGAAACAACAACAGATGAAGACGCAGCGGAAGCTGCAGCCGCTGCGCTTGCTACTGTAGATAAAGAAATCGGCCGTACAACGGATCCGGTTCGTATGTACATGCGTGAAATGGGTACTGTTGAATTGCTTACCCGTGAAGGCGAAATTGTTATCGCTAAGCGTATTGAAGAAGGGATCAACCAAGTACAAATCTCGGTTGCAGAATACCCTGAAGCAATTACATACCTACTTGAGCAATGGGATAAGTTTGAAGCAGAAGAAATGCGCTTAAGCGACATTATCTCTGGTTTCTTCGATCCTAATGAAGATGCTGCGCCAATCTCTGCTACCCATATCGGTTCTGAATTAAGCGAAAAAGAACTTGATGATGAAGATGACGATGATACTGATAGCGATGATGAAGACGAAGAAGAAGTAGATACTGGCCCAGATCCTGAAGAGGCTCGTGTACACTTTGAAAACCTTCGTGATCTTTACAATAAAGCACGCGACACGTTTGATAGTAAAGGCCGTTCACATCCAGAATCGCAAGCTGCGATTTTTGAGATTGGTGAGCTGTTTAAAACCTTT
This sequence comes from Pseudoalteromonas sp. SR45-6, assembly GCF_014163545.1. NCBI lineage: Bacteria > Pseudomonadati > Pseudomonadota > Gammaproteobacteria > Alteromonadales > Pseudoalteromonadaceae > Pseudoalteromonas > Pseudoalteromonas sp. SR45-6. The sequence continues at coordinate 71,104 of NZ_JACJDM010000014.1, read as the reverse complement.
AAACTAGTGCCGAAACAGTTTGATCGTATGGTTAACAACATGCGTGAAATGATGGACAGAGTTCGTGTTCAAGAACGTATCGTCATGAAACAAGCTGTACAAATCGCTAAGCTACCGAAGAAAACTTTTGTTAAGCACTTTGCTAATAATGAAACTGATGCTGCATGGATTGATCTTGAGATTGCTGCGAATGAAAAACATTCTGCAAAATTAGAAGAAATCAAACCAGAAATCATCCGCTGTATTAATAAACTATGTGTAATCGAAGAAAGCACAGGTTTAAGCATTGAGCGTATTAAAGACATCAACCGTCGTATGAGCATTGGTGAAGCAAAAGCGCGCCGTGCGAAAAAAGAAATGGTTGAAGCTAACTTACGTCTTGTGATCTCAATTGCGAAAAAATACACCAACCGTGGTTTACAATTTTTGGACTTAATCCAAGAAGGTAACATTGGTTTGATGAAAGCTGTTGATAAGTTTGAATATCGCCGTGGTTATAAGTTTTCAACTTATGCTACGTGGTGGATCCGTCAAGCAATCACCCGCTCTATCGCCGACCAAGCGCGTACAATCCGTATTCCGGTGCATATGATTGAAACGATTAATAAACTTAATCGTATTTCTCGTCAAATGCTGCAAGAAATGGGTCGTGAGCCAAATCCAGAAGAATTAGCAGAACGCATGATGATGCCTGAGGATAAAATCCGTAAGGTACTTAAGATTGCTAAAGAGCCAATTTCTATGGAAACGCCAATCGGTGATGATGAAGATTCGCACTTAGGCGACTTTATCGAAGACACTACTATTGATTCGCCAATCGACTCGGCAACAATGGAATCTCTTCGTGGCGCTACCAATGATGTGCTTGCTGGCTTAACAGCCCGCGAAGCTAAAGTATTACGTATGCGTTTTGGTATCGATATGAATACCGACCATACCCTAGAAGAAGTAGGTAAGCAGTTTGACGTAACGCGTGAGCGTATTCGTCAAATCGAAGCGAAGGCACTACGTAAATTACGCCACCCTTCACGCTCTGACTTATTGAAAAGCTTCTTAGATGCTAAGTAATTAGCAAATACAGATTTAAATTTAAAAGGCCGCTGTAGCGGCCTTTTTTCTATTTACAGGAAATAATTATGGCTTGGATCCAAATCCGTATCAATGCTAATGCTGCAACCGCAGATGCAGTAAGTGATCTATTAATGGAGGCAGGTAGTGCGTCTGTTACCTTTATTGATGCTAAAGACACCCCTATTTACGAACCAAAAATCGGCACTGTGGTGTTTTGGGCTGACACGACTGTAATTGGTCTATTCGAAGCTAACCACGATATGAATGCGGTGATAGCTCTATTACAGCGCCACGATGAGTTAAAAGACACCTTAGTGTACAAAATAGAGCAACTTGAAGACAAAGACTGGGAACGTGAATGGATGGATAACTTCCACCCAATTCAGTTTGGTGAAAAACTATGGATCTGCCCAAGCTGGCGTGATATTCCCGATCCTGATGCCGTCAATGTACTGCTTGACCCTGGCCTTGCTTTTGGCACTGGCACCCATGCCACCACCGCTTTGTGCTTAAAATGGCTAGAAAGCCAAGATTTGACCGGTAAAACTGTGGTCGACTTTGGTTGTGGCTCAGGCATTTTAGGCATTGCAGCTATCAAACTTGGCGCTGAGCGCATGATCGGCATCGATATCGATCCTCAAGCCCTTGAAGCAAGCTTAGATAACGCACAGCGAAACGGCGTTGCAGATAAACTCGAAGTATACCTGCCAGAAAATCAGCCTGAGTTTAGCGCCGATATCGTGGTGGCCAATATTTTAGCTGCGCCACTGCGTGAATTACACAGCGTGATTTTAGGCTTGTTAAAACCAGGTGGTAAAATTGCTATGTCGGGAATTTTAGAAGAACAAGCGCAGTCGGTAGCAGATGTTTATGCCCCTTTTTTAGCGCTTGATGATATCGCTGTTGAAGGTGAATGGACACGGGTAAGTGGCATAAAAAAAGCTTAACTTACTGGGATCGGCAATTTAGAGTATTAACGTAAAACCTTCAGGTAAAGCCTGTAATTAACAGGCTTTACCTATTATTTACACGCAAAAAAACAGAATGATTTCTTATCACAAATTAGTTCTGTATAAAATTCACACAAATAAAGCCGTTCGTCAAACTGTTATCAAATGTCAATATGCAAAAGTCAAAAAAAAGTCACTTTTGTTCAATTTATAGCCTTTGATTTTTGACAAAAAAACCGTAAACTTAGCGCCCCTTGAAAAGAGGCCTATTGAATACAGTGCGTATCGGAACATATCAATTAGAGAACAATGTAATTGTGGCGCCAATGGCGGGAATTACTGATAGACCATTTAGACAACTTTGTCGCCGCTTAGGTGCGGGGCTAGCTGTGTCTGAAATGCTATCGTCAAATCCTTTGGTATGGAAAACCGAGAAATCAATGAACCGTATGGATCATAGTGGTGAATCGGGAATACGCGCGGTGCAAATCGCAGGAGCTGATCCTGAGCTTATGGCGCAGGCTGCACAATTCAATGTAACTAATGGTGCACAGATCATAGATATTAATATGGGGTGCCCAGCTAAGAAAGTGAACAAGAAACTCGCAGGCTCCGCCCTTTTGCAGTTTCCTGGTTTAGTGGAAGAGATTATAGATGCGGTGGTTAGCGCTGTTGATGTACCTGTAACACTGAAAATCCGCACAGGATGGGATCAGGATAACCGTAACGGTGTTGAGATTGCGAGAATAGCTGAACGTTATGGCATAGCTTCATTGGCCGTACATGGGCGTACACGCGCATGTATGTACAAAGGTGAAGCTGAATACGCCACAATTAGGGATATAAAACGTTCAGTGTCGATACCTGTGGTTGCTAATGGTGATATTACATCTCCTGAAAAAGCAAAACAGGTTTTGGACTATACGGGTGCAGATGCCATTATGATTGGTCGAGCCGCCCAAGGTCGCCCTTGGATATTTAGGGAGATAGACCACTATTTGCGAACCGGTGAACATTTACCTGTGCCTCCAATTACGGAAGTACGTGGTATTTTGATGGAACACTTAGTGAACCTTCATGCGTTTTACGGCGAACCAATGGGAGCGCGCATCGCTCGCAAACATGTATCTTGGTATTTGCAAACCCATGACAGTGACGGTCAGTTTAGGCGAGTATTTAATGCTCTCGATAATCCACAGGCACAAATCGAGACATTAGAGCAATACTTTAAAACACTAGCAGCTAACTAAGAAAGAAAGAGATATAAACAATGTTCGAACAAAACGTGACTTCTCCATTTATCACTAACCCTCATGTTCAGTCACACGAGAAACCGCAGCCATTACGCGATGCAGTGAAGAAAGCTGTTCATCACTATTTAAAACAGCTTAACGGTCAAGATGTGCAAGACGTTTACGACCTTGTTCTTTCAGAGCTAGAAGCACCATTACTTGAAGAAGTAATGACTTACACACGTGGCAACCAAACACGTGCGGCAATCTTACTAGGTATCAACCGCGGTACTTTACGTAAGAAACTAAAGAAATACGGCATGAACTAATACCGTGTTGTGATTTATCACAACATTAGTTTGAAAAAGCACCTTCGGGTGCTTTTTTTATATCTTTAAAAATCCTCAAAAAAGCGTCTAATTGCAAAATCCTCACTCTGTATACCCAAATGACTTGTGTATAAATATCGTTTTTTAAGCGATATTCAGTTAAAATAGCGCCTTTCTAAGCTAGCTCAAACACTGAGGTAATCAAACTACAATGGATACACATCGTCCAATTCGTCGCGCACTACTAAGTGTGTCAGATAAAACCGGTATTGTTGAATTTGCTCGCGCTCTTGAATCACAAGGCGTAGACATCTTATCAACTGGCGGTACTTGTAAATTACTTGCCGATAACGGCATTAAAGTCACTGAAGTATCTGACCACACAGGTCACCCTGAGATCATGGATGGTCGCGTAAAAACTCTTCACCCAAAAATTCATGGCGGCATTTTAGCGCGTCGTGGTCAAGATGAAGATGTAATGGACGCTCATAACATCTCAGCTATCGATATCGTTGTAGTTAACTTATACCCCTTTGCGAATACAGTCGCTCAAGAAAACTGCAGCCTTGAAGATGCCATTGAGAACATTGATATCGGCGGCCCAACGATGGTGCGTGCTGCGGCTAAAAACCACAAAGACGTGACTATTGTAGTAAACGCCAAAGATTACGACCGCGTGATCAGCGAAATGCAAAGCAACAATGGTTCAACTACGTACAAAACACGTTTTGATCTTGCCATTGCTGCTTACGAGCACACCGCGCAATACGACGGCATGATTGCTAATTACTTCGGTAAGATGGTTGCTGACTACACTGATGAAGCAGCTGAGGAAACTAAATTCCCACGCACTATCAATATGCAGTTTACTAAAAAACAAGACATGCGCTACGGTGAAAATTCACACCAAGATGCGGCTTTTTATGTTGAAAACGACGTTCAAGAAGCGTCTGTTGCAACTGCCATACAACTGCAAGGTAAAGCACTTTCTTTCAATAATATTGCTGATACAGATGCAGCTCTTGAATGTGTGAAAGAATTTGATGTACCAGCCTGTGTTATTGTTAAACATGCTAACCCTTGTGGCGTTTCAATCGGTGACAACATCCTTGAAGCCTATGATCGCGCATTCAAAACCGATCCTACGTCAGCATTTGGTGGCATCATCGCCTTTAACCAAGAGCTTGATGCTGATACCGCTGAAGCGATTGTGTCTCGTCAATTCGTTGAAGTGATCATTGCGCCTAAAGTATCAGAAGCTGCGGCACAAATTATTTCGGCTAAGCAAAATGTACGCTTACTAGAGTGTGGCCAATGGTCAGGCAAAGCGACAGGTCATGACATCAAACGCGTTAATGGCGGTGTACTCATCCAAGACCGTGATTTGGGTATGGTAACGCAAGGCGACTTAACGGTTGTGTCTAAGCGCCAGCCTACTGAGCAAGAACTTAAAGACTTATTATTCTGCTGGAAAGTGGCTAAATTTGTTAAATCAAACGCCATTGTTTATGCCCGTGACGGTATGACCATTGGTGTAGGTGCAGGCCAAATGAGCCGCGTTTACTCAGCTAAAATTGCCGGAATTAAAGCCGCTGATGAAAACCTTGAAGTTAAAGGTTCAGTAATGGCATCTGATGCGTTCTTCCCATTCCGTGATGGTATTGATGCAGCTGCAGAGGCTGGTATTACAGCTGTGATCCAACCAGGTGGTTCAATGCGCGATGAAGAAGTTATCGCTGCCGCTGACGAAGCTGGTATGGCAATGGTGTTTACTGGCATGCGTCACTTCCGCCATTAATCACACAAAGAGCTAACTGCATCAGTTAGCTCTTTTTGTTTGCACCAAATTCACGTATTCTGCTTATTCTATAACCTATTCTAAAAATATAATGTGAAGGAACAGACGATGAAATTTGCACTAAAATCTCTACTTGTTGCCACCCTTGCGATGACATCAACTATGGCTATTAGCCATGAGCATGGCCATGATTCAGCATTAAATAATGCAGTTAAATCAAGCGAGCGCAGCAGTGATCGCGATCAATACCGCCACCCTGTCGAAACATTAGAGTTTTTTGGTTTTAAACCAACTATGACTGTTGTTGAGATTGCGCCTGGCGGCGGCTGGTACAGTGAAATTTTAGCGCCAGCACTGAAAGAGCAAGGCACTTATTATGCCGCGCATTTCCCTGCTGACTCATCGGTGGGTTATTACCAACGAGCTCTAGCTGGCTTTAAAAAGAAAATTGCTGAAGATGAGCGATTCAATAAAGTAAAGCTGACTGAATTCGCCCCTTCAACACATTTAGACATTGCCCCGGCGAGCAGCGCAGACATGGTGTTAACCTTCCGCAATGTACATAATTGGTATATGAGCAAAGATAAAGACGCCGCAGCTAATGCATTTAAGTCTTTTTACAAAGCACTTAAACCAGGTGGTACTTTAGGTGTGGTTGAGCATCGCCTACCTGAAGCGCAAGCTGATGAAATGCAAAAGTCATCAGGTTATATGAAGCAAAGCGTGGTAATCGAACTTGCTAAACAAGCAGGCTTTGAACTGGCAGCAAGCAGTGACATAAATGCAAACTCACTTGATACAGCCGATCACCCACAGGGTGTATGGACCCTTCCACCAAGCCTTAAACTTGGCGAGCAAGATGCCGCTAAATATAAAGCTATTGGTGAAAGCGACCGCATGACGCTGAAATTTAAAAAACCGCTTTAAATAGGATATTCGCCATGAATGTATTAGTCATTGGCAGCGGCGGCCGCGAACACGCACTTGCGTTCAAAGCCGCTCAAAATACAAAAGTAAACACTGTTTATGTTGCACCAGGTAATGCCGGTACAGCGCTTGAACCCAAGCTTGAGAATGTTGCCATTAACGTTGAAGATCTCGATGGCCTACTTAGCTTTGCACAAAACAATAATGTTGAGCTAACCATTGTTGGACCTGAAGTACCATTAGTACTTGGCGTGGTAGATAAATTCCGTGAGCACGGTTTAGCTATCTTTGGCCCAACAGCAGGCGCTGCGCAACTAGAAGGCTCTAAGTCATTCACTAAAGACTTTTTAGCTCGTCATGCTATCCCAACTGCGGATTATCAAACGTTTGAACAAATCGACCCTGCACTTGCTTATTTAAAAGAAAAAGGCGCGCCGATTGTAATCAAAGCTGATGGTCTTGCCGCAGGTAAAGGCGTCATTGTTGCCATGACTGAAGTTGAGGCTGAAGATGCTATTCGCGATATGCTAGCCGGTAATGCCTTTGGTGAAGCTGGCAGCCGCGTGGTAATCGAAGAGTTCTTAGAAGGTGAAGAAGCCTCATTTATCGTGATGGTTGATGGTAAAAACGTATTACCTTTTGCTACCAGCCAAGACCACAAACGCGCTTATAATGGCGATCAAGGTCCGAACACTGGCGGTATGGGGGCATACTCACCAGCGCCAGTGGTAACTGATGAAATTCATCAGCGTATTATGAACGAAGTGATCTACCCAACAGTAGAAGGTATGGCAAGCGAAGGCCATCCTTACACTGGCTTCCTCTATGCTGGTTTGATGATTGATGACTCTGGGACCCCTAAAGTAATCGAATACAATTGCCGTTTTGGTGATCCTGAAACACAACCTATGATGCTTCGTTTACAGTCTGACTTAGTTGAACTGATTGAAGCAGCTAATCGTGTTGAACTTGATAAAACGACGATTGAGTTTGACTCACGCGCAGCAGTGGGTGTGGTACTTGCAGCTAAAGGCTACCCTGATAACTACCCAAAAGGTGATGCAATCAGTGGCTTGAAAGTAACCTACCCAGAAGGCGAAAAAGTCTTCCATGCGGGTACTAAGCAAGACGGCGATAACGTAGTGACTGCCGGTGGCCGAGTATTATGTGCAACGGCGCTAGGTAACACAGTTACCGAAGCGCAGCAACGTGCCTACCAACTAGTTGATGAAATTAGCTGGCAAGGTATGGAATACCGTACAGATATTGCTTATCGCGCTATTGCTCGCGAAAAATAGGTCTAACCAGCAGCTATTAATAATAAGCGCAGTTTATCTGCGCTTTTTTAGTGCTACACTAAAACCGTGATGTATTACATATAAGTAGCACCTTGGAACAACAGCCATTTAAATACCATATTATTGCATTGTTTATTTTGAGCATACTATTGTTCATCGTATATACGTTTGCGAATCATTTAGCCACCCCTACTCGCTATACAATCAATAAAACAGCTGCGGTTTATTTAGCGCAAAGCTATCGCATAGATCCATCAAAATCATTAACACTTACAGCATTTTTAGACGAATCTAATTCACGTATTGCAGAACCCTTTGACACCATTCCATGGGGGCTAAAATCTCAAAACTATTGGCTGCTGATGAAGTTAGACAATAGGACAGCAGTATCAAAAGAGCTTTACGCCCACTTTGATAATCCGATGATTGATTATTTGACTGTTTATCAACTCGATAACCAAGGCCAGTTAATTAACACCTTTAATTTAGGCGATCGGCAAACAGGATTAAGCTTATTTGAATACAGTGTACCGCATATAGAATTTACTGTTGCCGCACAAAACCAGAGTTTTTTGGTCATAAAAATAGACACTACAGGGATCAGTAAAACCCCAATTAACTTATATGGCGAGGCTGAATTTAAAGATTTACTCCGTGCACAAACCGCTATCTGGGGCATTTTTGTTGGCGTACTAATCATGGCGGCTTTATATAATTTAGTACTGTATTTTGGTATTCGTGATCGGGTTTATCTTATTTATATTGGCTACATACTGTCAGCGTTGATCCTAATGGGCTCGGTATTAGGCTTTGGTTTTTACTTATGGCCAGTATCCTTACAACAGCTTTTTAACCTCCATATAGTGGTAAGTAATTACGCCATCGCATTTTTTACGCTGTCATTTTGTACTATGTTTTTACGTTATCATAAAGATAAATGCTGGCGCTATAAACTAAGCCTAATACTATTGGGCTTAATGTTCGTTTTAGGGTTCGCCAGCTTTTTCATTGTTGAATATATTTCTTCGCAAATATTTTTTGCTGTGTTGGTATTACTCTATATTGTTTGTATTATTTTAATTTACAACAAACTACTTAGCGGCTTTCGTTGGGCTAAGTTTTATATGATCTCGTGGATCCCACTGATCATTGGCGCTGCAATCCAACCTTTAGAACTAACAGGCGTATTAGAATATAGCTTCACCACCCGCCATGCTTTTTTGGTTGCGATTCTTTGTGAAGTCATCTTAATGGCTATGGCGCTTGCCGATAGAGTGCGCTATCAACGAGAAAAGGCGTTGTACCACGCCACTCATACAGAACAAACCAAGTTATTAAACAGTGCTATGCTAAAACAAGCCTATATGACTTTACAGCTCAATCAGCGCACAGCAAGCTTATGCTTAATTAGAATTACTGATTTTAATTCTCTCAGTCATATTTTAAATCAAACTCAAAGCTGTCAGCTCGTTGTTGCTATAGCTAAATCTCTTGAGCTGCAACTGAGTAAAGAGCGCGAGTTTATCAATTTAGATAACAATTTAGATACCTATCCGCGGATTGCCGATTTGAGCAACGGTGTGCTAGCATTCATTTCAATTAAAACTCAAAGTGCGCAATCACTGCATGATAAATTAACCAAAATCCGCAAAAGCTTACCGAAGCATCATCCAGTGCAAGGGTTTGATTTACAGTTAAACTACGCAATGGGTTATTGTATCCTAGATGGTGAAAGTGGCTTTGATACATGGTTGCAAAATGGCTATTTTTCATTAACCGAAGCGCCACAAACAAGCTATCCAAATAATCACTCAAAAGTAATGCCTGTCACTATGAACATTAGCTTAGCGGCTGCATTCCAAAATGCCTTAAAAACTAACCAGTTAACTATTTATCATCAGCCACAAATAGATTTACGCAGCGGCCAAACGATTGGCAGTGAAGCCTTATTGCGCTGGCCTAATGCTCCTTATGAACAAATCAATATTGAAGCTTTAATTCTATTAGCTGAACGTACTGGTCTTATCAATGAACTTACATTATGGGTGCTCGATCAGGCTTGCCAAGATATCGCTAAGTTTAATCACGCAGGTTTTTTTAAGCATAAAGTAAGCGTTAATTTAAGTGCTAAAAACTTAATGATCCATAATTTAATTGAGAAAATTGAAAACACTTTACTCAAACATAACGTTCCTGCTAAACAACTTAAATTTGAACTTACTGAGTCAGCTTTAATTGCAAACCAACAGCAAATGATTCACTTAGTTGAACAATTAACCCGCCTTGGTATTGAAGTGATTTTAGATGATTTTGGTACTGGCTATTCGTCACTAAATTGTTTTGTTAGCTACAACTTTTCAACCTTAAAAATAGATAAATCATTTATTATAGGTCTCCCTACTCACAGTGCTAATAGAGTAATTGTTAAGGCTGCGATAGAAATGGCTCATAGCCTAGGTTTAAAAGTCACTGCCGAGGGAGTTGAAGATGTCACAACACAACAACTTTTAAAGGCCATGGGGGCAGACTACGGGCAAGGCTACTATTACTCCAAAGCCATCGCTGTAGATGATTATTTGTTGTGGTTAGCTGAAAATAAACAAGCTAATTAAGTAAAATTGCCACATGTTTAAGGATTACTGATAGAATCCTCTTTTTCACATCTTTAGGGGCGTAAAGATGCAAGGCACTATCAAAAAATTAAAATCATCGCTAACACAACCGATTCAGTATCATTTGCCTGTGGGTGATGAGTTGGTCGATCTTAATGCCTATATTGGCAAGCAACTTACACTGACTTTTAATGGCGCTATTGTATGTTCTAGCTGCGGTAAAAAAACCAAAAAAAGTTACTCGCAAGGTCATTGTTTTGTATGTATGCGTAAGCTTGCTAGCTGCGATATGTGTATTATGAAACCTGAAACATGTCACTTTGACCAAGGTACTTGTCGTGAGCCACAGTGGGGCGAAGAAAACTGTATGATCCCACATTATGTCTATCTTGCGAACACGTCAGGGCTGAAAGTGGGGATCACCCGTCATACACAAATTCCAACCCGCTGGATTGATCAAGGTGCAACGCAAGCACTGCCAATATTCAAAGTACAAACGCGCTTACAATCAGGATTAGTTGAAGTTGCCTTAGCACAATTTATTGCCGATAAAACCAATTGGCGTAATATGCTCAAAGGACAAAGCGATGTCCTTGATTTAAAAGCTGCTGCGGCAGAACTTATTCCACAAATTGCCGATAAACTAAATGAACTTGCAGAGCTCTTTGGTGCTACAGCGATAGAACAACTTGATGAAGAAGTGGTTGAATTAGAGTTTCCAGTTACTACCTACCCAACCAAAATCAGTTCATTTAATTTTGATAAAGAACCGGTCGTCAGTGGTATTTTAAACGGTATTAAAGGCCAGTACTTGATCTTTGATACTGGCGTTATCAACATTCGTAAATTTACTTCTTACGATATCACCGTAGGTTGATTTTGCAGCTGATAAAATTCAAACCATTGCCGCTGCGTTAACGGGCGGCAATAGTAATAGCCTTGGATCACATCGCAGCCTAAATCCAATAAGTAACTATACTGGGCAAGCTTTTCAACCCCTTCAGCGATAACTTGTAAATTAAGACTATTCGCCATTGCCACTATCGCGGCAACAATCTCACTATTACCGTATTCATCGGGTACTTTAGCAATAAAGCTGGCATCTATCTTTAATGTATCTATGGGTAATTTTGTAAGGTAACTCAGTGCCGAATAGCCGGTACCAAAGTCATCTAGCGCAATCTGTATGCCCATTTTTTTAAGTTGCCACAACTCTCTTTTCGCCTGACTAAACGAGCTAATAAAACTACTTTCAGTTAACTCTATTTCAAGACAATTTCCCGATAAATTATAGCGCTGGAGCATTTTTTCAACGTTACTTGATAAACTTCCCTGACTAAGATGGCAAGCTGAGATATTAATTGCCAACCGACCAGCCGTTATTCCTTGTTGTTGCCATAATGCCAATTGCATTCCTGCATTATTGAGCACCCAGAGATCCAGCTTTACAATTAGACCTAGTTCTTCCGCCAATGGAATAAACTGTGCAGGCGATATTATGCCAAGCGCGGGATCTTGCCAACGTAAGAGTGCTTCAACACCTTTGATAGCTTTACTTCTTAAACACTGTTTAGGCTGAAAATATAGTTCAAATTCATCATTTTCGAGCGCATATTGAAACCGGCTCATCATCGCCAAGCGCTCTAAAGAGCGTGCATTCATCGATGCTTTAAATAACTGAAATGAGTTTCTACCCACTTCTTTAGAGCGATACATGGCAATATCAGCATGTTTTAGTAAAGTTTCACTATCGAGACCATCATCAGGATAGACCGCTGCACCGATTGATGCTGTCGCGCCTACCTCAAGCCCTTCGAGCTGAAAAGGAGTGTTTAAGTTATTTAAAATTTGATCGGCTAAACTAATCACAGCGCTAATGTCTTCAATCTCGCACAGCACCACAAATTCGTCGCCACCTAAACGTGCTAAAGTATCACCTTCACATAATACGTTTTGCAGCCGTATTGCCACCATTTTTAATAACTCATCCCCAGCGCTATGCCCTAAGCTATCATTGATTTCCTTAAACCGATCTAGGTCAATAAACATCACTGCTAACATGTCATTATTACGATGTGCAGCAGCTAATGCCATAGTTAACCTGTCATTAAATAAGCGCCTATTAGGCAAGCCAGTTAGCTCATCAAAATAAGCTAACTGAACGATTTTGTCTTCTGCAGTTTTACGTTCAGTGATATCGCTAAAAATCGCCGCATACACTAGCTCATCATCATTTGGCTCGCGGATAGCAATAATAGTTAGCCATTCAACATACAAATCACCATTTTTTTTACGATTGCATATTTCCCCTTGCCACACACCAGTTTGGGTAATGGATTGCCACATTTTTACGTAGAAATTTTTACCGTGCTTTCCGGAGCTTAGAATTCTAGGGTGTTTGCCGACCACTTCATATTCTTGATAGCCAGTAAGGGCGGTAAAAGCAGGATTAACTTGCATGATCACACCATCTTGTTGGGTGATCATAATACCATCAAGTGACGCATCAATTATTTTATTCGCGAGATACAAATTACGCTGTGAATGCTGAAGATCCATATCACGTTGTTCAAGTACTTTTTCAAGATCACTGCAATAAGCGCTTTCTATTTCATTAACAAGATGCTCAATGGCGAGCACCCCTTTAATCTCCAAATCGTCACTGACCACTAAATGGCGTACATTGTTAGTAGACATTAACCGATATGCATCGAATAAACTGCTTTTTGAGCTTACCCGATACAAGGGCCGACTTGCAAAACTCCAACATGACGCATTACTATCGGGTTCGACGATCAAATGCAGTAAATCTCGCTGGGTGATAATGCCATGTTCGTCTTGCTGCTGGTTATACACTAAAATAACTTGGGCGGTTCGCTCGCGCATCATTTCAACGCCTTCACTGAGCGTCAAATAACTAGGTACCACTAACACATCTTTATGATATTGCTCTTTGATTGGTCTAAATTGTAAATAGTGATCAAGCCCTTGATTACGTACAATATCACTAATACTAATAACGCCGCATGGTAGCTCATCATCATCCACAACTAATAAATGACGAACACTGTATTGATAAAAAATAAGCGCAGCATCACACAGTAATTGCTGACAGGAGATTTTCAATACCGGGCTACTCATTACGCTTTGAATTTCAATATGTTTAAGGTTGCTGTCAGTAAAATCTAGTTTAATGCAATCTGCTTCAGTCCAAATACCAACGATTTCTTGCCGTTTTTTTATAAAAATTGCACTTATATTATGAACCTGCATCAACCGTACAGCATCAACTAAAGAGGTATCGGTGGAACAACATACTAATTTCCTTGAAAAGATATCTGATACCTGTTGAGGGTGGCGAGTTTGTTTCATAATATTCGTCCTTAGTATAATACGAACTATAATTATATTATTATATTGCTCGCGCTATTTGATACAGGACAATAAATACATGCATACTTACTTCCCTTACTTGATATGTAGTGACAACGAGCTAGAAATTATTAATGAACAACGGGATTTAAATGACTATCTACACAGTTTAACCGCTGAACAACAGCAGCACTGTGTGATATTGAATAAACAAGGCGAATATTTTGATTTAGCATTTAACCTTGCAACACCGCTGACTAATATAGAGTTAGCTCGCAGAGTAACGCAGCACTTAGCACAAGAAGGACACTGCTGCTTAACTAAAATAACCAGCCTAACAGCTCCCCAAGCATTTGATCTATTAGGAATAAAATAAAAATAATTTTTTACTGCAACTTTTTTAGCTAAAACGCGTAATTGCTCTTCGATACATAATAATTAAGAGAGTAATTAATGAAAATTAGTAAAATAGCACGTTTAGTTGCATCAGCCGTTTTATCCATGAGTTTAGTCGCGTGTGGTGGTAGCGATAACAATAAAGAACAGCAAACCCCACCAGCGACTTCTACACCGGTAACCCCGCCGGCCAAACCAAGTAGCATTGAATTTCCTGAACAATCCGTAATACCAAAAATGGTAACACTGGATGAAAAGGGAACTATCTTTATCAGTGAACTTGGCTTATCTCTTTATCTTTTTGATAATGATTCACAAAATAAATCGAACTGTAATGCAGAGCAAGGTGCCGAAGCAGGTAAAAGCAATGATAAGAGTAGCTTTGCAGCAATATGGCCTCCTTTGCTTGCAGACCAACAACGCCCTGAAAATGCGCAGTTTTCGACTATTGAGCGTAACGATGGTACTTTTCAATGGGCATGGAATGGTCATCCGCTATACCAGTTTGCCAATGACAGCAGCGAAGGCGATACAAATGGAGATGGTTTAAATAATATATGGCATTTATCTCGCCCTAATCCAATTGCAATGAATTCTACTCAGCTAATGGCTAATGGCGTTGTAGTGAGTGCAACGTCTGCCTCTGAGGTATTAGAGCTCGCGCGAGTCAATAAAGATCAATTTAGCTTATACACATTTGATTTAGACGAACTGAATAAAGCCAATTGCACCAGTGATAACTGTGTTAATACATGGCCCCCGGTTATGGCTGATGCTGGCGCTCATATCGACGGTAAGCTGTCGTTAGTTGAACGTGGTGAGCTAAAACAGTGGGCTTATAATGGAAAGCCATTATATTTATTTGCTAATGATAAAACTAAAGATGACAAACTTGGCGATAACCTTGGCAACGTTTGGCACTTAGCAACCACTGAACCTGCAACGTTCAGAACTAATGATGCAGGAACCCTGCTTAGTGCTAATGGAGAAGTATTAATACCCGAAGCTGATAAAGCAAGCAAAGCTAATCTCGATCAATTCACGTTATATACTTTTGATAACGACGCTGATAACACATCAAACTGCAATGATGATTGCGCCGTTACTTGGCCACCCTTTTTAGCGGATGAGCAAAGTAAAGCCACTGGTGATTTTACAATGTTTACCCGTACAGATGGATTCAAGCAGTGGGCATACAAAACTAAACCTGTGTACTTTTTTAAAAACGACACTGCTAAAGGGCAAACTAATGGCGATGGTTTAGGCGGTGTTTGGCATGTTATTACCCCTGCGGCTGATAAAGCTCCGTCAGTTGCGAGTACGCAATTTAAGCAAGAGCAAACAAACCTAGGGCAAAGCGTTACAGTATCTGGCAATGTGCTCGTCCTGTTAAGGGATGATAACGGTAAACTCATGCCTACAATACAAGATAAATCAGACTTTGCTTTATATATATTTAACGTTGATGACATCAACGCCTCAAATTGTAATTCCGACCAATGTATTGATACATGGCCACCCCTGCTTGCAAATAGCGAAGACCAAGCGAACGGGCCATACAGCATTATCGATAGAGCTGATGGCTTCAAACAGTGGGCTATAAATGGCAAACCGCTTTACTTCTTTACGCCTGATACTGACGCGCAAACAACGGCTGGTGAAGGCGTAGGCGATGTTTGGTACGTTGCACGTCCAGCTCCTGTTCGCTTACTTAACCACGCTAGTAAAGGCACGTTCTTTGTTGCCAACTCCCCGACAGAAAATAGCCTAGGTAAAAATGCAGAGGCACAAAACAACTTAACCTTATATACCTTTGATGTTGATGTGACAGACTCAGGGCAATCTACATGTATGGGCAGCTGTGCAACTACATGGCCGCCTCTTTATGCCAATGACAATGATCAAGCAACTGGCTTATTTAGCATTATAGAGCGCAATGAAGATGACGGTAGTAAAAAACGTCAATGGGCTTATAAAGGTAAACCGCTTTATTTCTTTACTGCAGATAGCAAGCAGGGCGACACCTTTGGTGACTACGCGCAATGGCCTCTAGCTCGTCAATAATAAACAATAAAAAGCCGGATTCTATCCGGCTTATATAAGGTTTTTAATAATGAAATTTCAATTCTTTATTGTTTGTTTGCTGCTGTTACAAACACTTACTGGGTGTGGTGCTGGCGATGGTAGCTCCTTAAATGCCAATGGTCAGTTACCACCTGAAGCAACCGGTGATAAACCCTCTGCTGATCCTGATGATGATGTAAACAAACCTATCCCACCTGAAAATGATAACAACGCCGCAACACTTAGCTTGTTACAGGAAACTATTTTTACACCTATTTGCTCTGTCTGCCATTCGGGTGCAAACGCTCCTTATGGATTGCAGTTTGATACTTTAGACAACACGGCTAAAAATCTAATAAATGTGCAAGCAATTGGTAACTCTGAATTTTTAAGAGTTACCCCTGGAAATAAAGAAAACAGCTTCATTTATTTAAAAGTGATGGGTGATCCGCGAGCAGGGAACAGAATGCCGCTTAATCAGCCTGCTTTGTCAAATGAAAGCATCGCAGCTATTGGTCAATGGATTGATAACGGTGCAAATATTGAGGTCAATAATGCATCTTTATTTATTACCAGTATCAATCAAAAAAACATTCAAAACACTGTAGAAATAAATATTAATTTTAGTGTTGATGTAGACAAATCAACACTAACTGCTGATCAAATTTTGATATACCAAGATAAAGAGCCGTTATCTGAACCCTATGAGCTGATATGGAAAAGCAATCGATTAGTAAATATAAAAATTCAAAAACCAACAACCCCGACAGCATTAAAATTGATAATAAATGACAACTCATTGAGCTCTGTTATGAGTACTTTTGGGCAACAATTAGACGGTAATTCTGATGGTCAACCAGGCGGAGCATTCAATTATGAAACACGTTTTTAAACTCTTTTTAGTCATCGCCACTTTTGGTTTTAGTTTACCAGTGCTAGCGGAACCTTATATAGCCTATAAAAATAATCTAAAGTGTGGCACCTGTCATGTGAACCCTAACGGTGGTGGTTTACGAACCAGCTTTGGCAATTTATATGGTCATGCAATGCTGCCCGTTGACCAGCTAAAATTAAGCTCTGCAGATATAGGAAAAATTAGCGACTATTTACAACTAGGCGGAAATTTCCGTAGTAACCTAGAATACAGTAAAGATGAAAACGACGTAAAAAGTGAAAATGCCTCGTTTAGAATTGACTCCGCGCAACTTTATTTAGCATTAAGCGCAAAAGAGCTGGGAATGACTTTTTATCTTGACCAGCAAATCGCACCGGGTGCGGCTGTAAACCGCGAAGCTTTTGCCATGTATAAATTTAAAAATAACCACTTTATAAAAGTGGGCAAAATGTATATCCCCTTTGGTATTCGTCTCGAAGATGATTCTGCTTATGTTAGACAAGCCACTGGGTTTAACTTTGATAGCAGCGATAACGGTATAGAAGTTGGGCTAGATTACACAAAAACAACGGTTAATATATTCGTATCAAATGGCACCAGCTCGGTCAGTAATGACGACAATAAATTTTTATATGGTATTCGCGGTGAGCATCTATTTGACAATATGCGGATTGGCAGCACCTTGGTGTTAAATGACAGTGATACATCACAACAAAAAATACTAAACGTATACGGTGCCTATACTATTGCTGATTTTACGCTTTTAAGTGAATTAGATTGGATCAAGACACAACAAAATGGCGTTGATAATAGCCAACTTGTTGGCCTATTTGAAATCAACTATCAATGGCAGCAAGGGGTCAATATAAAGCTAACTTCAGAGTATTTTGATCCTAATACTGATATTGATGAAGACCAAGAAACCCGCTTCTCTTTAATTGGTGAATATACGCCAATATCCCATATACAGTTAAGAGCAGGGGTGCGGATCGCAGATAGTATTCCACAGTTTAAACAACGAAATAACGATAAGTTATTTTTACAAACACACTTCTATTTTTAGCTCTAACAGGCTCCATTTAAAGCGCTGTATACTCCGTTTTAAATGGAGCCAAGGTAAAATTAATATGAATAAAGAAAACCTACCTGACTTGATTGCTAAAGTCGCTTTGCGGGATCAGCAAGCATTTAGAAATCTGTACGAACAAACGTCTGGTAAATTGCTCAGTATTGCATATCGAATTTTAAATAATCGAGACAATGCCAACGAAATTCTACAAGAAGCCTTCGTGCAGATTTGGTATAACGCTAATGAGTTTAGAGCAGCCAAAGCAGAGCCTTTCACATGGATGGCGGCCATCGTTAGATACCGATGTTACGATCGAATTCGTAGTGAAAACAGACGTGTTGAAAGTAAACTAACAACCGATACAAATGAAGACGAAGAGCACTTCACAACTAACGACCAAGCTACAACGTTATTGTGCGATATAGGACAACAGCTAGAAGATTGTCTAAATCAATTAGAGCAGTTACAACGAGACAGTGTTTTAATGGCTTACTATCATGGATTTAGCCGTGATGAGATCGCAATTAAATTAAAGAAGCCGTTAAATACAGTGAAGTCTTGGTTAAAACGAGGATTAACGAGGTTACAACAATGCCTAGCACAATAAAACGTTATCAAAACCAAGCGTTAATAGAGCACCTTGCACAGCAATATGTGCTCGGTACACAACCAATACGAGTTCGTAAGCGGATCTCACGTTTAAGAATGCAATACACAGCATTAGACCAACGAATAGATTATTGGGAACAAAAATTTGCCCCTCTAAATAATAAAACACCTGAGATTTCGCCAAAAAAAACCACTTTAAAAGCGATTGAACAGCAATTACAGTTTAATCAAAAAACCAAAAGTAGTTTTCATAACTGGTTTGGCCTTGGCTTTTATCAAGCAACGAGCGCTTTGTCTGTATTTTTTTTAGCACTAGCCCTATTCGTATTGCAACCAAAAGATAAAACCGATCCACTTAGCTACTTGGCTGTTATGAATGATACAAATCAGCAACCACAATTGGTTGCAGCGACTTATGGAAATAGCCGTACCCTATCCATTGAGCTTATTGATACACCAACAGTCCCTAATGAAATGAGTTTAGAACTATGGGTGACCTCAAAAACAGATAAACAGGTACGAAGTTTAGGTGTTATTCCTACTACCAGTAATGTATTTAATCGCCCTCTTAGCGAACCTGAGTGGCGCTTAATTAAAGACTCTGAAAACTTACTACTTACTTTAGAAGAAAAGGGTGGCTCGTCCATTGGTGAGCCAATGGGCGTACAAGTCTCTAAAGGTCCTTGTATCAGAATGGCTGGCTGGCAGGAAAATTCATGATCAAACTAATTTTAACTATCACTTTGATTGGCTATTCCTGCTCTGCAATGTCCAACACATTTGAATATGATGCGAGCTTTCGTTTGCGCCACCAGCAAGTAAACGATCAATCTCTTAAAAATGCCAAAGCAACAACCCTACTGACACGTGTTGAGGGCAGTTTCATAACAGACTATGAACTAACCTTGTTTGGTCAATATGATTATGTTTGGGCATTGGATAAAGATAGCTATAACTCCATCACTTACTTTAATGATCACGCCCCTATTCCTGATCCACCTGGAGGTGAGCTTAATCAACTTAATCTGCAGTGGCAGTTTTTGGTCGATTGGCGAGCAGTCGTAGGCCGCCAAGTAATTAGCTTTGATAATGAACGCCATGTTGGCAACGCTGCATATTGGCAAAACGATCAAACATTTGATGCTGCAACACTGCAATATAGAAATGGTTTTAACTGGCAGTTTAACTATAGCTATGTAAACAAAGTTCATCGTATTTTTGGAGATCACAGTATCGCTCGGTTACCCAGCTCCGATTCTCGATATCCAGAGACTCTAATACGACCAACTAGCGAACTTGGCAATCATCAGCATAATAGTCACTTGATTAATCTTTCCTATAAGTTCAATCCTAATGTAACAATTAGTAGCTTCGCTTACTTAGTGGATAATAAAACTGCAGCCGAGTTTTCATCAAACACACTGGGGCTGCACTTAGAAGGCGCAGCAAAACCTGATCAACTGAAATATAACTACAGTGCGGAAATAGCATGGCAAAAAGATGCAACCAACAATCCTAAAAATTATCAAGCATGGTATTTATTAGCGGAGCTAGGTGTTCAATATCGCAGTCACCGATTAGACGTTGGCTATGAATATTTAGGCGATGATAACAACACCGCCTTTCAAACTAGCTTAGGTACTAACCATAAATTTTTAGGGTGGGCAGATGTATTTAGCCGCTATGATGAATTAGCTGGCTTGAGCGACACTTATTTATCATACGCTGGTCGTAAAGCTAAAATACGTTGGAAGTTAGTAGCTCATAGCTTTGAATCTCTTGCTAATAATAAAAAGCTAGGCAATGAGCTCGATTTAGAGCTGGCGTGGCGTTATTCTCGTAAATGGGAATTTAAGTTATTAGCCGCTTATTACCAAGCAAAAGACACAGGTTTATACTCGAATATCGCAAACTTTGACTTATCTACAGTTGAAGTATCGGCCTCTTATAACTTTTAGTTTAGGATATAAGCTCACTATTTTATTGCGCTTATATCCAAGTAATCACTGTGGTTACTTCCAATCATCAGCATTGCCATCATGACTAATTACTACACCTTCTTGCTCATCGTAAAAGTCGTAGAGGGCATCTGGCATCGGGTTTTGGCGAACATCTAAAAATTCAAGTTTATCGAGGCCATTAATTTGCAGGTCAACAAGTTTATTATCGAAAAAATAGCCCGTATTTAAGTTTTTCAGTGCTGATATATCGAGCGTTTTAAGCTGATTTTGCATCATTCTTACAGTATGCAACGAACTTAAACCAGACATGTCGAGCGTAATAAGTTGGTTTTTAAATAAATAAAGTTTTTCCAACTGATTCAAAGAGTTAATTTGTAGTAAGTGCAAATCATTATTCGCTAAATTTAATAATGTTAGCTGTGATAGTTTCCTTAGATCTAGGGACTGCAAATTATTATTAAACAAAGACAACGACTGTAAATTTATAAACTGGTTAAGCTCTTGCGCATTATCAATACCCATTCCATGACATTTTATAGCAATAAACTCTTCTACATAACGCCATTGATTATCACTTGCTGTTGTTTTGATACAATCTTTAAACGCATCATCCTCAAAAGAAAGGGAGTTAATAGCTGTATTAGCAAATGCAGAGCAAGAAAAAAAACTAACTAATAGCCACTTCATTTTCATCAACTTTAAATTATTAAATAAACAACACAACTCTAACCCAGCAATTACAACAATTACAGTTTATTTATTACAAATAAAGAAAAAGCTTACTATCATGAACACGCCTTTAATATTGATTTAACGCATATCGTTTACAGTGATAAAAATGATATTATAAACATCTCGTTATACTCAGCTCAGTAAGGCATATAGCAATGAGTACACCTAATTTATCAAGACGCATGCGCAGGCTTCGCCACAGTGACGCAATGCGACAGTTAGTACGCGAATTTGATTTTAATATTGGCGATCTTATCCATCCTATTTTTATCGAAGAGTCGTTAACTGAAAGTCTAGAAATATCCACTATGCCTGGTATACAGCGCATTCCTGAACATGCATTAGCCCAAGAAATTACTGAACTGCATAGATTAGGAATTCAGTATGTTATGCCTTTTGGCATATCGCATCATAAAGACAGTGTTGGCAGTGATACATGGCACGATGATGGTTTACTGGCACGTATGATTAAAACAATCAAACAAACATGCCCCGAGATGATGGTAATACCCGACATTTGTTTTTGTGAATATACAGATCATGGACACTGTGGCGTTGTTGAAGATAATCAAGTTTGTAACGACGAAACTGTTGCTAATCTTGTAAAGCAGAGTGTGTGCGCAGCAAAAGCAGGTGCCGATATGCTAGCCCCATCTGCGATGATGGATGGTCAAGTTAAAGCTATTCGAGAAGGCCTTGATAATGCAGGGTTTGAACATGTTGCCATTTTAGCTCACGCCATTAAATTTGCTTCATCTTTCTATGGTCCATTTAGAGCTGCTGTTGATTGTGAATTAAGTGGTGATCGCAAAGGCTATCAAATGGATTACGCAAATATTCGTCAAGCGCTTCAAGAAGCCCTTCTTGATGAACAAGAAGGCGCTGATATTCTAATGGTGAAACCAGGCACGCCCTATCTTGATGTCCTTAGCAGCTTGAGAGAGAAAACAAACTTACCTTTAGCTGCCTACCAAGTTGGTGGTGAGTATGCCGCTATTAAATTTGCAGCTTTAGCAGGTGCCCTTGATGAAAAGAAAGTGGTATTTGAAACACTGACCGGCTTCAAACGTGCAGGCGCTGACTTAATAGTGAGTTATTATACAAAACAAGTTGCACAGTGGTTAAAAGAATAACAGTGGTAATTTTTTGGGCATGTAACATTTTAGAACACGCTAACCCTATATTGGCTTAGTTTAAACCTACGTAAATATCTTAACGTGTTACATGCGCAAAAATTAAAAAACAAAACTTGATCTCGTAAATCATAATTTGTCTTGTTTTATAGAGTGGGGATAAGTAATGTTTGCTGTGTTTTTACAAATATTGCTCATAGATAACCGATAAAAAGAGTCAATAATCACCACAACTTTGAATAATCAAGGAAGTACTATGTTCAAAAAATTTACTAGTAAGCTTTTCGGTGAAGATAAACAAATAACCATCAAAGATTTATTAATAGTTGCTTGCCAAGGCTATAACCATACGCAAACAGGCTTAGCCGCTAAGGTTGCTCATTACTTAGTAACAGGAGAAGGAGCTGATTGTCTTAACATATTAAATCAACTACCTAATTCGCGCCATTCGCAACTGCCAGGCCACTACTCGGTAAATAATAATGGCGAGTATGATAGACGCTCTTTAGTAGCCATGCAGCATGTTTTAAAGTCAGCTACAGGCCATCAAAACGACTTTTTACATCGTTTAGGTTTAGTAACAGAGGCGATTGTAAAGCATCACTATTTAAATCATATGGAGTCTAAACTAACAGGCTGGTTTGCCTTCTTACTTTTTTATTTCAACCAACACACTGATTTTGAATATGACACCAAGGCAACTCAATTCCCTAGTCGTGATGAACTGCTTACTCTGCTAGAAACGTATGACCAACCGCTGTGGTATATTGATGCCTATATTCTTGAGCGCTCCTATGCACAAAGAGGCCTTATCTATCCAGATCATTTGCTAGCAAATAGTGATTGGATAACGATTTGTTCAACACCTGAAAAGTGCCAACAACTACAAAAAATCGATGCCAGCGGTCGTAATACGCTTTGCCAGTTTCTACTTAAGCAGCCCGTAATTCCAACTTCGTTATTACCGTTTTTAGCACAGCTTAGTGCTGATAAGTCCAGTCAGGTGCGTCTGTCAGCTAACAGTGTGATCCGTAAAATCGATGATGCACAATGCCTTGAGTTTTTCTCTGAACATTATGAAAAGGCGAATGCAAGCACACGAACTCACTGGATAAGCAGTGTGGCTGAGTGTAGTAATGCATTAATATTACTTGAAACATGGCAAGCCAGTGAAAAAACAGCATCAGTACACACTAAACTTACACTCGCCATTGAGCAATATCAGTTAAAGCAGCAAAGCGACAACTTTGATTGGCAGTTGCCTGCATACACAAACGTGAACTTTCACGGTGAGTTTCCAGCGCATTGGGTTGAAGACTGTATGCAAAGCTTAGAAAAGCTCATTGCAGGTTCTGAACGATATATAAAAAACAGCAAGCCCGAAGCACCCGGCAGCTACTGGGCAAAAGCGATAGAGCGTGAAAAAGAAGAGCTTGCGATATATAAAACGATCACTAAAGATGATGTTGTTCAAGCTTTAAACGCTCTAGAACAAGGTCAAAAGCTTGGTAATGACATCTTTTATGACATTATCGATGAAGCTAAGTTACTCAAACAGCCAAACATTGCAATAGCACATTTTTTTCAACTGCAGAAAATTGGCAGATGGCACATTAATAACCTGTTAAATGCAGCCAATACGAGCAAATTACTGCAAGAGAATCTTAGCGATGTTCGCCAATTACTGCCATTACTAGCAGAATTTAATTTTAGCGTTTGTGACTTAACGAACATACTTGTAAGTTCCCATGGTGAAGAGTTGGGTACTCGCCCATTGGCGTTAGAATCAATTGATGTGTGGCCCTTATTCGCCGAGTACCCAGAAACAATAGATTACGCACTTGATGGCCTATACACAAAGCTCATCCAGCAAGGAGATAACACAAAGCCAACGATTATCGATCGCCTCGACTCCAAGGATAACTATGATAACTATATGGTTATCAACCAGACGCTGGCTTTATTAGCTGATTTTCCTAAACTTCCTCCCCATTGGTTACAACGCATCTATCAATTAGCGTTTGATAGTCGAAAATCAGTGCGCTTCACGGCACAAGCGACCGCACAAAAGCATGGCATCGTTGTTGAGCGAGTCAGCAAAGAATTACTATCAAGCGGCAATGATACTCGTAGTATTGCAGCAAAATGGCTGCAAACACTGGCGCTCAGTGATGCCCAACCAGCACTACAACAAGCAATTAGAAAAGAAAAAGATACCGCAATTCGTGCGCAAATGTTAGATGCCTTGCAGCAATGTGGCGGTGATATTAGTGAATTTACCTCACCAACTGCATTGGCTGAAGAAGCAGCTGCAGGGCTTCAAAAAGCAGTGCCTAAAAATATGCTTTGGCTGCAACGAGATAGGCTACCTAGCTGTAAATTTGTTAATGGTGAAGCAGTCGACACTGATATTATTTATTGGTGGTGTGTGCTCGCCGTTAAACTAAAACAGCCCGAAGGTAGTAACTTGCTACATTTGTATTTATCACTGCTTGATGATAATAGCCAAGCACAACTCGCTCACTGTTTATTATCAGCATTTATCACCCAAGATACACTTTGCCCCACCGAGCAACAAGCGCATGAATACGCCCAAGCTCATAAGCAGCAAGAGTTTGATATGTATCAACGTTGGGCTCAAAGTGAATGGGGGAAACAGTACAAAACGCATACTTTGGAAGATGCATATAATGCGTGTTACAAACAGAAAAAGTCAGAGCTATTAGGTAGTGCTATTAAAGAAAAAGGTTTGCTCGCCTTAATTATTGGCGGTAAACCGAATGAGCTTTTAGCCCTACTACAACCATATATGAAGCAGTATTATGTACGTCGAGCGCAGATTGAAGCAATATTGAATGCTATCGCCAATATTAATGATCCGATAATTATTCAATTTATGCTGTCGTTATCGCGACGTTACCGCACCAAATCAATCCAAGAGTTAGCACGTCAGTTAGTTGATAAAATTGCCCAGCGAAACGGCTGGACGACCGATGAACTAGGCGATCGTACCATTCAAACTGCAGGCTTTGAAAACACGCAAGGGCCAACACCTTTTAATTTAGGTCAGCGTACGCTGCAACTCCAGCTAAGCGATGATCTTAAATTTCAACTACTCAACGAAGAAGGCAAGGTGCTTAAGTCACTGCCGCAAGCGCGTAAAGATGATGACGATGCAGCCATCAGCGAAACTAAAAAATGGTTTAGCAGCTGTAAAAAAGAGCTAAAACAGGTAATAACGCAACAAACTAGTCGTCTATATGAGTCTATGGTTACTGAGCGTCATTGGCCTGCAAGCGACTGGCAAGAATATTTACATCAGCATCCTATCATGTTTCGTTTACTGCAACGTACGCTTTGGCAAGTACAGCTTGATGATGGTTGGCACAGTTTTCGCCCCACAGAAGATGGCGCACTCATTGATACAGAAGATGATGAAATTGAATTACCAGCCCAGGCCACTATCCGCTTGCTAAGTGGTAATCAACTCAATAGTGAAGCAAGCCAAGCTTGGCAGGCCCACTTAAAAGATTACAAAATTAAACCGCTGTTTGAGCAACTCAAGTCGCTTGAAGTAAATATAACTGCAGAACAGTTAGCATTGGATCATCATAAAGGCTTGATGACTGATACCTTCACACTACGCAGCTTATTGACCAAAAAAGACTACAAGCAAGGCGACCCTGAAGACGCAGGATTTTTTGATCATTACTATAAACTGTTTGATCAATTAGGACTTAGAGTTCAATTTGACTTCAGTGGTAACTGTGTCCCCGAAGAGAATGTTTCTGCAGCTATTTATAGCATCACAGTATGGCAATTTAATCCAAAAGCACGTGGCTGGAACCGCTATGATGCATTACCGCTTACTCAAGTCCCTGCTAATCTGCTTAACGCTATCGCCTTGGATTACGAAGAGGTGGCGAAAAAGTGTCATGCAGATCCACTGTGGCAGCAAAAACTACCGTTTAATTAGCCGCTATAACAGTAAATGCTGGCCACATTAACGATGGCCAGCGTTTAGAAATCAAGATGATCTATCTAGCAAGGATGTTTTATGCTTAATACGTTAAACACGCCTCCGAACACAGACATTGCTGAACTATTAACTCTTGCCTGTAAAGGCTATGAAATAGCAGAATCAGGTCTCGCTCATAACGTTACACATTACTTATTACATGGGGAAAATCCCCGTTGTTTAATTACTTTAGCACAGCTTCCCGATACAGAAAGTAAACAGGCACCTGGTTGCTATGACTGGGAAGCAGCAGAAGCGATGTGGCAAGTACTCATGTCTACTCAAAGCCAGCAACTGGACTTTTTGCATCGCTTAGGTTTAGTCGTTGCTTGTTTTAACGAGCCCTATTTTGATGCGTTTAGCCATGTACTTTCGAGCTTTGATAACTGGTTTGCCTATCTTCTAAACTTCCTGAACAGGCAATTTAAAACGCATACAGCGTCATCTGTAGAGCAATTACCCAATCGACACACACTGCTGGAATTATTAAAAATATATCAATTACCTAGCTGGTATATTGATGCTTTTATATTAGAGCGTAATAACAAGTATGTTCCAGCAGAGTATGCCCAATATTTACTCACACATACCAACTGGCTAAGTGTCAGCAACGAGCCTGATTTCGACCAACAGCTACAACAACTTCATAGCGAAGGTCGTTACATTTTCTGTTGTCAACTGACAAAGTACTGTGAACTACCCAACACCTTACTACCGCTAGTAATGACATTAGCGGATGATTCCACCAACAAAGTACGTCAGGCGGCGGCGCTTGCCTTCACACGCCTTGATACAGCAATGTGGGTCAACTACCTTAAAAAACACTATCAAAGTGCTAACACCACCACCCAAGCCCATTGGATTACGCTTATTAGCCGTTATGATGCAGCGCAACCACTTTTAACTCAATGGCTAAGTGAAACAAAAAGTAACGTGTTGCAGCAACAGATCACACAAACACAGCATGAATATCAGCTGATACAAAAAAGTCAGTATTTTGATTGGCAACTACCAAGCCTCTCCCCCATTTCTATCAGCCATGATTTTCCAGAGCGTTGGCTTGATGTTTGCCAGCAAGTGTTAATCACAGAAATAGCCAAAGCGGAACAAGAAATTGCAACGGCGCAGCAAGCGCTTTTGGATTATCCGCAAAATTGTCACCAAAGGCAGCAACGTTTGGCATCTGATCGTGCCGACTTACAAGGGCTACGCTCACTTACGCCAGAACAACTTGCCCAAGCGCTCGCCCAGCTACAGCAACGCCAAATACAAACACAGCCCGGCTACGATATTATTTATAGGCTAGTTGATAATAAATACGCAGCCCAAATTATTGGCGAAGCTAAACTGATGAACCAAAGTGATGCTCAACTAGTGCACTTTTTCCTATTAGCTACTGGTTTATTTTATGGGCTTTCAACGGTACTCGAAGAGCCTCACCCTAGTAAATTGATCCAACGTGATATCAAAGATATACGCCAGTTACAGCCAGTACTGCACCCTTTTGGTATTAGCCCTAGCGATTTAACTAATTACATCCTTGATATTAGACATGAACCTAGTGGCAGCCTCCCGATAGCTTTAGAGTCATTTGAAATATGGCCGCTATTTGCGCACTATCCACAAACGATGACGCTAGCACTTGATGGCCAACTGAGCAGCGCAACATTTAGTTCAAGTACCGACTCATGGATCATTGAGCCACGTCTAAATGATCGTATCGATAGCACGCGCACTACTGAACAAGCATTGGCCCTATTAGCTGATTTTCCTACGATACCGCCCTATTGGCTCGAACGCATATATCAACTCGCCTTTGATAATCGCAAACAAGTGCGCAAGTTAGCGCAATACGCCGTGCAGCAGCATGAATTACTCATTGAAAAAATAACGACAGGTTTAGCATCAAGTAATAAAGAAACCCGCAACCTCACTGCACAGTGGTTAACTCACCTGCAACACCCTAATGCGAAGCCCGCACTGCAAGACGCGATCACCACAGAAAAAGATACCACTACTCGTAACCAATTATTAGATGCGCTACAACAATGCGGCGGTGATATTAGCTATTTTATCACCCCCGCTATTTTAGCTGAAGAAGCAGCTACAGGGCTCAAAAAAGCAGCCCCTAAACATATGGCGTGGCTACAAAAAGCTATGTTACCCAATTGCCACTTTCGTCATGGCGACCCTGTGGAGCCAAGCATTATATATTGGTGGTGTGTGTTAGCCGTAAAGCTTAAACAACCCCAAGGGAGCAACCTATTAAGGTTATATTTATCACTACTCGATGATGACAGTCAGGCTCGCCTAGGCCACTTTTTATTATCTGCTTTTATAAGTCAAGATACGCTTGCCCCTTCTGATCAACAGGCGCATGACTATGCGCAAGCAAATAAGCAACGCGAGTACAACAGGTACCAAGATTTAGCGCAATATGATTGGGGCCAAGAATACGCTACACGCACATTACTCGATGCTTACAATGCATGTTACAACTTATATAAATCTCAATTGCATGGCTCGGCTATTAAAGAAAAAGGCTTACTGGCATTAATTAATGGTGGTAATCCCCAAGCGTTGTTAGCACTGATCCAGCCGTATATGAAAAAACACTATCTGCGCCGTACACAAATAGAAGCGATGATCAGCGCCATCGCTCACATCAACAATACAGTGATTATCCAATTTATGCTGTCGATAGCCCGCCAACATCGTACCCAATCAATACAAGCGTTGGCGCGCGAGCTAGTTGGCCAAATTGCAAAGCGTAACAGCTGGACGACTGATGAATTGGCAGATCGCACCATCCAAACCACTGGCTTAGAGCATATACAAGATCCAACACCGTTTAGCTTTGGCAATCGCACTTTACAACTGCAACTGAGCGACTCACTTAAGCTGCAACTACTAAACGAAGAAGGCAAGGTGATTAAATCGCTGCCACAACCACGCAAAGAGGATAGCGAAGAGCAGATCAACCAAACTAAAAAATGGTTTAGTGGTTGTAAAAAAGAGCTAAAGCAAGTGATTGAACAACAACATGCCCGCCTATATGCTGCCATGATCACCGAGCGTCACTGGCCTGTTGATGAGTGGCATGAATATTTACACCAACATCCGGTGATGTTTCGCTTACTACAACGCACCTTATGGCAAGTACAACTTGATAATGATTGGCATACCTTTCGCCCGACTGAAGATGGTAGTTTAGTCGATGTAAATGATGACGAGGTTACGCTAATATCGGGTGCAAATACTCGTTTGCTCAGTGCTAATCAGCTTGATAAAGCCGCCCTTAAAGCATGGCAGCTACACTTAAAAGATTACAAAATAAAGCCACTTTTTGAGCAGCTCAAATCCGCTGATATTAGTGTTACACCTAAGCAAATTTCATTGGAGCATCATTTGGGCCTTATGAGTGATGCTTTTACTCTGCGCGGTTTACTAACCAAACTCGGTTACCAACGCGGTGAAACAGAAGATGGGGCGTTTTTTAATTACTACGAAAAATCATTTGAGCAGGTAGGACTTCGCATTCAATTTGAGTTTAGTGGTAACTATTTACCAGAGGAAAATGAACCCGTTGCCATTTATGGCTGCAAAATATTTCAGCAAATTCAAGGTTCTCGCACGCGTAATCGCTATAAAACGATACCACTTGCGCAAGCGCCAGCAAATCTACTCAACGCTATCGCACTGGATTATCAACATGTTGCAAAAAAATGCCATGCAGATCCTAATTGGCTATCAAAATTACCGTGGTAACAAAGTTATTTATACTTCGTTGTTTGCCCTGACTCCGGCAAAGAACGCTATATACAGTCAGAACTGTAGTAAAGGACGTACCTAATGAATAAACAGATTATTCGTGCTCGCGCCGAACAACGCTATCAAGTTGAATTAGCACAGCTCATTGCCACTGATAGTGGTGCTCGCCCGAGCGGCTGGCAGCTTTCAGCAAGTGCCGTAAAACGCTTTATTTGTGGCGATAAACAGCACAATATCAGCCGTAAATATTATGGTGATGATGCGCTTGTTGAACGTGCGATTGTCAGCCTAATGGGCAACAATGGCTTGATGATGGTCGGTGAACCCGGCACTGCAAAATCAATGCTCTCAGAACTACTTGCCGCAGCAATAAGCGGTACCAGTGAGTTACTCATTCAAGGCACTGCTGGCACCACAGAAGAGCAGGTAAAATATAGTTGGAATTTTGCCATGCTGCTAGCCAATGGCCCAAGCTTTGATGCGCTACTAAAAAGTCCTATTTATACTGCTATGGAGCAAGGTAAATTAGTTCGTATTGAAGAGATCACTCGCTGCCCGCAGGAAATCCAAGATGTGCTTATTTCCTTAATGTCGGAAAAAACACTCACGATCCCAGAGCTGGGGATCGCCATTCAAGCCAAACCAGGATTTAATGTAATTGCCACCGCCAACTTACTCGACCGCGGCGTAAATGAGATGTCGAGCGCCCTTAAACGTCGCTTTAATTTTGAAACAGTGCCAGTACTTAATGATGTAAAACTAGAGAAAGAGCTTATTTTATCTCAGGTCAATGCCCGCTTTATTAACGAAGCACAGCAACCACAAATTAATGAAGAGTTAGTACAGTTATTAGTACAGGTATTTCATGACTTGCGTAACAACTTTGGTGCACAATCTTTAGATGCTACTTTATCAACTGCCGAAGCGGTCAATATTGTGCATTCTTGTGCCTTACATAGTCTCTATTGGCATCAACCCATGAGTGCTGAGCAGTTAGTACAACAGATGCACGGCACCTTGATTAAAGATAAACCCGATGACATTAAAAAATTGGCTCACTATCTTGATGCTGTTGTACGTGAACGCAAAGAGTGGCGTGCTTTTTTTGATGCAGGTAAAGCGTTGTGGATGAAATAACACCAGATAACAACGGCTTTAGCCAAGCATTAGCAAAGCTCAGCCAACGTTATTTACATGATGAAAAAGTACGTTGGTTACCTGTGCGTCATCACAGCCCTGCTTGTGCGCATTTTGCTTTAGCTCAATTAAACGCTTGGCAACCAGATGTTGTATTGATTGAAGCACCGCACAGTTTTGGGCAACACCTTGGCCTATTGCAAAACAAGCATGTGGTGCCACCGATTGCAGTTTATCAACAGCAAAGCTATTTTCCTTTCGCTGAAAATAGCCCTGAGTGGCAAGCACTGCGCTGGGCTGGCGACAACCACGTGCCAGTACAATTTATTGACTTAGACAGCACTGACGAGCAGCAAGAAGAACCACTTGATCGCTACAGCGATGCCCGTATTTTAAGCTCAAGCTATAGTCGTCAGCTACAACAAACCATGGGTTGCCGTGATGCCGATGAGCTTTGGCTGCGCTTATTTGAGCTACAAAATTTTGAAAGTGCGAATGATTTTTTTGAGCAAGTATTACTATTTTGTGCTGCTAGCCGCCTTTATTATGATCAAAAAAGTTTGCAGCAACTAGGCGATCTAGACCGCGAGAAACAAATGCGTGCCTGCATTCGCGCAGCTAGTCATGATTATCAACGCATCGCGGTAATGACCGGCGGTTTCCATACCAGTGCACTGTTTGATTACGAGCAAGAATCAACTTCTATTCGTAAAAGTACTGAGGATAGTTTTGTGATCCGTTACAGCGATTCTTTACTTGATGCTCATCAAGGCTACCAGGCGGGAATGCCCTACCCTGCGTTTTGCCGTTGGCTGTTTGAACAACGTTCATTATCAGCCTGTGATTGGCTACTGTATTTATTAGCACAAATGCCTAAGTTAACGCTGATAGCTAAACAAAATGTTTTTGAGCATCTAAGTCAGCTCTGTCAGTTGCGGGGAATTGTGCGCGCTGGTTGCTATGATCTACTCGATTCTTTAGGAAGTTGCCAATTTAAACAACAAAGTAGCTCGCGCGACTATCGACCTTGGCAGCAGCTGTTGCGTGGCGAAAACATGGGACAACTACCAGCAAATCAACGTAATTTGCCATTAGTCGATGATGTATTAGCCCATTGCAAACATGTACAGCTGACAATTGGTACAATTAATCGTAGCCATTTTTCTTTATATGAATTAACCGAGCGGCAACGCCAGCGCCGCCAACTATTGAGCCAATTACTATTTTTAGACATCGGCTTTTGCCAATACGAACAAAGCATGCATGCCTTTTATAATATTCATACAGCCGCAAAGCATGAGAGCTGGCGCTACCATTGGACCCCTTCAGTAGAAGTGGCATTAATTGAATTAAGTACTTTAGGCGGCACTCTCAAAACAGTTGTACAGCATCGCTTGGCGCAACAAAGTGAAAGCGATTTGCCACAAATGCTTGATAAATTAATACTGTCACTTCAATTAGGCATGCAATATCAATTTAACTCGGTTGCAATAACCCGTGAAATAAACGATTGCAGTACCATAAAAATACTATCAGATAGCTTCATTAAGTTATATCGCACCAGTAAGCACCCGCTTTTTAATGACTACCACCAGCAACTCGACGCATTAATTACACCGTTGTGGCGTCAATTAAGCTTTCACTTGCCCTCGTTAAATCAACTACCTGAAGATGAAGCGCTACAAGTACTGTTGTCATTACAAGCTATTGCACGCCAACAAATGGAAGTACTTAAACAACCTTGGCGTGAGCGTTTACACTGGCTAATAGAACACAATGAACACACCCCTACCCTTTGGTTTGCGCTTAAAGCGTTGGCTGTAGACTTAGATGAGTTAGACCCTGCCTCTTTATTAAATGAACTACAACGCTATAGCGGCGACCGTTTCACTATTTTGCGCACACTGCTGACGGTTGTGCCCCATTGGCTCAATTATCAAAACGGGTTATTGCCACTGCTCAATCACAGTATTGAGCAACTCGATGATGAGCAGTTTGTTGAGCAGTTACCACAATTACGTGGGCTATTTTGCGATAAAGATGCACGAGAAATTGATGGTATTAGCCAGCAACTCGGTACACTTAATCAATGGCAACAGCAATTAAATTGGCTCAATGAAGATATCAGCGAGCATGATGTAAACCAAGCAATGTTATTAGATAAACAATTACAACAGCAACTGCTTGAACAAGGATTAAGTGCATGGACTACTCGCTAAAACAGCGCTGGCGTTTAGTATTAGGGCGCTATGCTGAATCACTTGATACCAGTTTATCAAGTGAGCAAAATCAACAAGACCAAGTCCTTGAGCAACTCTACCAACAGGGTTTAAAAGAGCGAGGTTTTCAAATATCGGGGGGCTTAGAAGCAAGCCAGCCATCGGTAGTACAGTGGCTCGATAACGCTGAAAAGCTGTTTCCTAAAAGTGTTAATGACACCTTGCAACATCAAGCATTAGAGCGCTTTAATCTTAAGCAGCTGTTAGAAGAACCACGAGTACTACAAAATATTTCACCCTCTATGGGGTTGTTAAAGCAATTAATGAGTATTTCAGCGCATACCAACCCTAAATTACAGCAGCAAGTGCAACAAATCATTACAACTGTAGTAGAGGATTTGCTAAAGCAATTACGACCACTGTTTAATAACAAGCTCAATGGTAAGCTAAATCGCCAAGCGCACAGTCCACAAAAACGACTTGCTAACTTAGATTGGCAAACAAGTATTCGCAAGAACCTTAAACACTTTGATGGCAAACGCGTGCTATTTGAGCGCATTTACTTTCATGCTCGCCAGCAACCACAATTGCCTTGGCACGTTGTTTTATGTATCGACCAATCAGGCTCTATGTCCAGTTCTATTGTGTATTCAGCGGTGATCGCTGGTATTTTAAAACAACTACCGTGTATTAAACTCTCGCTGGTGGTATTCGATACACAAGTCGTAGATCTGACCGATCAAGCTGACGATCCCGTAAAAGTATTGCTCTCGACTCAACTTGGTGGTGGCACTTTAATTGCTAAAGCATGGCAATACTGTGAGCAGCTAATCGAGACTCCTTCGCGTACCATTATTGCTACCGTGTCTGATTTTTGTGAAGGTGGCCCTGAGCAAGCAATGTTTCAACAAGCTCAGCATCTTATTGATAGTGGGGTGACAATGTTAGGCATGACCGCATTGAGCCCTGAATCAATACCTTTTTATGATACTAATGCGACAGCCAAACTTAGCCGTATGAAAATGCAGATTGCTTCATTAACGCCTGACCACTTTGCAAATTGGCTAGCATCCACGATGGGATTACAAAAATGAGCAGCATGAGCATAAAACAATAATGGATATCAGTATTTTTGAAACCCTCGCCAGTGCGGGGTTAGTCCGCCGAGCACAAAAAGCGCTCGATAAATCCAGCCCACATATAAGTGGCGCTTCGCCAATTCAGTTTACATTCGAAGGCCAGCAAGGTGTACTGGATTTACATAATCCTAATAATAGCCAATGTGATTGCGCCGCAAATGGTATTTGTAAGCATATCATTGCAGCCAGCATATTTGCTTGGCAACAAGCGCCAGTATCTGCAGCAACGATTGAAGAAAATGAAGTGCCGCAAATCGATACTAATACGTTATTAGCCAGTGCTGGCAAAGTAAAAATACGCCAGCTTTATCGTCAAGTTCAGCGTCGTTGGCAAGCTGACATCGTGCAACAAAGCGCGCAGGTTTGCATTACTATCAAGGAGCACACGCTCCATTTTACTAACGTAACCACAATTAATGATATTATCTGCAATGAAGATAGCCAAGCATACGCACTACTGGGCGTTTACTTGTGGCTTGAGCAACAAGGTGAAATGCTGCAATGGCCCGACTGGTTGCAACTAGAACAAGAGCACCAAAAAACACTATTAAACCAAACACAAACGCAGCTTAAGCAGGCATGCTACGCTGAGCTCATTATGCTTGCAGGAGTACCCTTAGCGCAACTGCGCAGTGAATCACTGCTCACTATTGAATTACTGCAGATCCCGATGGAAAAGGCAGGCTTTAACATTGCACCACTAAAACGTTTATGCGGCACACTCGCACGCTATCTTAGTGGTGAACATCTGCGAGACAAACGCACTGTTTTGCTTGAACTAGCACACGTTTTGGTGATGCTTGAACGCCAAGAGCAAACACAAACGCAAGATGCTGAACATATTTGTCCTCCACAGCAGTTGTTATGTTTAGGCGGTTATCCGTGGCGTCGTAGCAGTGGCGCACATGGATTGACGTTGGTTTTACAAGACGAATACGGCCGCTTTATTACGCTTGCCGAAAGTCGCACAACAACCGAGCAAACACTTAACTATAGCCAAATCTGGCAAGCAAACCAATTACTTGAAGGTGCGCCTTCTGGCAGCAATTGGTTTGGGCAAACACAACGTATTTCAAACGCTCAGCTCAATGGCTGGCAGCGGCTTCGCCAACTTAAAAAGACCTATGTTGAACCAAGCGAACAACCACTAAATCCACAATTCATCGATGATATAACACTGATTGATTGGCAAAACGACTATGTATGTTTTGCGCCAAGTTATAGTCATCAACACACATTTGATGAAGCCACGCAATGTATGCGGCTTAGCTATCAAGATAAACAGCACAATACGATCTTTTTTAGCTTGCCTTATAGCGAGCTGGCACACCATGCGATCAATAATATGATGCTATTTAAGCAGCAATTGCCACAGCTCATTGTGGCTCGTATTGAGCGCGATAGCACGCAGTGGCAGTTACGTCCGATTACTGTAAAACTGGATCGTTGGATTAATCTCTATTTTGATGATTTAACCGACAACAAAACAACTAATATATTTAGCAACTGGCTTGCAAAACAATCTCCACAGCCGCAACTGTCATCGCCAAGACGAGATAAAGTGCAGCAATTTTTGCTAAAAGTGCTCGATGAATTAGCACAAAGCCATATTATGCCTCAGCAATCACTCAGTGAAATGGCGCAAAAATTAGGACTGCGCACGTTGAGCCATTTTTTAAGTAACTCTGGGCCAGAACATCGTTTAAAAGCAGCTTACTGCGCCGAGCAGCTACTACAGTTAAGCAGTCTTAAACCTGTAAAGTTCAATGAGCTGAAAAACTAAGTGCTGATTAAAGTTCAGCTATATTATGCATTTTTTTAGGGAGTATTATTGAGTATAACAGTAAGCCCTTTTGCGCTGCCAAAACGGTACGCATGCTTGTAATTGGAGTCGGGAGATCCGCATGGGTTTTGCCCCTACACGATTAAAACTGAGTAATGGTGAGCAGATCATCGCTAACGGGGAGCTTAATTTTATCGATATAAACCAAGTTGATGCAACGCAAACAAACGTAGGCAAGTTACCAAAGAGTATGAATAAACTTCCTTCTGTTTAATCATTTTCAACAGCAAATTACCTCGTTCATCGCAACGCCCTAACAGGTCCTATATTTTTCTAAACTTAGCGCGTTGCAACAATCTCACCGCGAAAATAATAATGATATTTATCGTAAGCATCCGAATGAGTTTGTTCATCATATTGAGTGACTTTAAAGCTGTCAGCATCGACTTGTGTCATCGGCTTTGCCGACTTATATTGAGTTACGTAATAAACAGTCTCACCACTGCGATAGTAGTCGCGTTGAAAAATTTCAAAATTGCTGGGATCAGCCCCCATCAATACATGACTATCTTCACCATTTAAGTAAAAAATATGCTGATTATCGCTAGCAAAGTTCTCGTCTAATCGTGTAAAACTGGCGGTATCTACATCAATGTCAGTTAAGATGGCTATATTTGCGTAAAAGATATGTTGCTGGTCTTTACCGTAACTATCATCGATAGGTTTAAATGACTGCGCATCTATTTCAGGCACTGGCTCATCGTTATGGTAAATGACTTGTCGGCCTTTCCTTCCAGAGATATTCCAAAAGCTATAAGAATAGGCCTTATAACTTTTAGGATCAGCTCCTGCAACAATACGCTCGCCTTTAACCACTTGCGAATCATTAATCCAATAAAGATCAGTACCAATAATCTTAGCCTTTAGATTATCAGAGTTAACACCGCTAATGGCGTTACCACAGTAGTAAAGGTGCTGTTTATCTTTGGCGTATAATGCAGCGTCATAGGTATTCAAATTGGCTAAACTGTAAGTAGTAAAGCTTTCAGCGTCAGCGTTTTCTATTAACTTAGCATTAAAGTAAACATGCTGGTCAACAACGCAATAACCCGCATTGGCAATACCTCGAAGCAGATTACTGATCATACCCGTATAGCCAAATATCACAAAGAAAAACCCAATAACAACAGCACTTATCAGCGCCATTTTATAACTATCAATACCAAAATAACTGCCGCCAAATAAACCAATAAGCAAAAATAATGGTACTGGAAAACTTAATATGAGTATGGCAGAGAACACTTTTTGCTTATTATTCATCGCGCCAGGGGCACCAAACATCATCGGCGACATCATCATCATGCTTCCCCAAAAGCACAGTGCCAACGTGACTAAGATATTAATTACTACAGACATTATCTTCCTTGTTTAATTAGTGGTATTGGTATCATACAACAACCAATATTTTTACTTAATTGTAGAATGAATATAAAGCTACTCTTCTGCTTGTGTAAACACTCTAATATGTTCTATGGCGCTGCGCCCTAGCGCTGATAAATTATATCCTCCTTCTAAATAAGAGATAATCCCTTTACAGCCAGTACTTTTTACCATGTCACACAGCTGTTGTGTCAACCAGGCATAATCAGCCTCAACAAATTTGAGGCTTGCCATATCATCTTCAAAATGCGCATCAAACCCTGCGCTGATAAACAATAATTCTGGCTTAAACTCTGTTAATTTAGGTAACCACTGTTGGTTATACAACGTTTTTAAATCATTGCCATCGCTGGCTATGGGCAACGGTGAATTAACCAATGTATCGTTATTTTCAACGGCGGTATTAGGGTAAAAAGGATGCTGAAATAATGAGCAAAGCAACACATTGTCATCATCGATAAAAATGTCTTGCGTGCCATTACCGTGGTGAACATCAAAATCGACAATCGCAATGCGCTTAATCCCTTTACTTTGCGCGTACTTCACCGAAATTGCTAAGTTATTAAACACACAAAAGCCGGCAGAGGTTGTACGGTTTGCATGATGACCCGGTGGCCGTACGGAGCAAAATGCGGCATCGAGGTTATCCGCTAATATTTCATCGACGGCTAATAGCCCTGCACCTACCGCCCGCTCAATTGCCAAAAATGACTCTGGGCATAACCAAGTGTCGCCATCAAGTGATACTAAACCTTGTTCCGGGAGGGTGTTTTCCACCAGCGATACAAGGGCCTCATCATGGGCTAATAAGTAATGATCACGTAATGCTTTAGGCGCTTGCTTTTGCTGCACAGCAATATCCAAGCCACTGGCCAAGAGACGATCGGTAATAGCATCTAAGCGCTCAGGACACTCTGGATGATCCGCGATCATTTTGTGTTTACGGCAAAAAGGATGAGAAATAATCGCAGTACGCATAAATGCTCCAAATGAGTTAACGACTGTAACTATAACAAAGCCACCCTTTGGTGGCTTTGCGACTTTGGTTTACTATTTAGCTTGCAAATGAAGATTTCTAAAATCAAAACTGAAATCAGTCACCGCTGTTGATACTGCACGCATTGTCGCTTCATTAACACGATTGTTAGTGCTCATATCAAAGCTAATATACGCATCAGCTTCGAGTAGCTTTTCATCCCACTTGACGATAAATGTGTTGCCCGTGTAATGCTCAAGCTGCCCTTTTAAACGTTTAGTATGCGTGAAATCAATACGTAGCTTACCGTCCAGCTCTTCAATAATAACATCACCATACCAATCATCATGCAAAGTGCCGGTGTAGCTAATATTTGGTAACTGTGGTTGATAGTCTGCAGGAGCGTCCGGCTTAGCATTAGCATACGCTTTTTGCTTACCTTCAAAATGCTTTTTAGCCAACTCTGCTACCCAATCTTTATCTTCAAGTTCAAGGGCGTCTTCAAGCACTTCATGAGTAATAGCAGAGAGCGCACCGAATGCTTGCTGATTAGATAAAATAACAATCCCGAGGTTTTTCTCAGGCAATAACGTCACCTGCGATACCATTCCTAAAATACCACCACCATGGCCTAATTTTTTAATACCGTGGTAGTCTTCAATGCTCCAACCTAAACCATAACCTCTAAATTGCTGATGATAAGCCTCATAAGCGCTTTTTGACGCCAGTGAGGTAATATGTGGATGCCAC
This sequence comes from Pseudoalteromonas sp. SR45-6, assembly GCF_014163545.1. Classification (NCBI taxonomy): domain Bacteria; kingdom Pseudomonadati; phylum Pseudomonadota; class Gammaproteobacteria; order Alteromonadales; family Pseudoalteromonadaceae; genus Pseudoalteromonas; species Pseudoalteromonas sp. SR45-6. The sequence continues at coordinate 31,423 of NZ_JACJDM010000014.1, read as the reverse complement.
ATTTGCTCTTGTTGTTTTTCACTAAACAACTGCTCGCCATTTGGCATTTTACCATGGGCTAATTGTGTACGTAGCCATTGGCTCATATCATTCACACTGGATGCAATCGCGCCGGCACCACGAAAATCCTCTAAGTAATTAACGAAAAATGGATGTAATTGACCATCCATAGGAATATGACCCGTTGCCCAGTTCTTATTACTTTTTGGAATACGCGAAAAACCAGCGCGTGAGTTATCCATGTGCAAAGGCTGGAGAATATTCTTTTCAATATAATCATTCCAGCTCATACCTGAGACCCGCGCGACTACCTCGCCAGCGGTCACAAACATCAAGTTGTTATAAGCGTATGTGCTGCGAAAGCTACTAGCTGGTTTTAAATATTTAAGGCCTGCGAGAATTTCTTCGATTGATTTATCGGTTGATGGCCAAATCATTAAATCACCTTGGCCTAGCCCTAAACCACTACGGTGACTTAATAAATCACGGATCGTCATTTCGCGGGTTACATAAGGGTCGTATAAACGAAATTCAGGAAGGTGATCAATTACCTTGTCATCCCAACTGAGCTTTTCTTCATCAACTAATTTTGCCAATGCTGCAACTGTAAATGCTTTAGTATTTGATGCAATACCAAATAAGGTGTCTTTATTCACCTTGCTACCAGTATCTAAGTTACTAACACCAAAGCCTTTAGCAAAAATAACCTTATCGTTTTCAACAATCGCCACGGCCATACCCGGCACATCAAAACGCGCCATTGAATTTTCAATCACTTGATTGATGTGCTTGGTATCAATATCGGCATAGCTATTAAATGCACAGCCTGCTAATAAGGTGGCCGCAATCGCTAGTTTAGTTAATTTCATAACAATCCTTGGAGTTATCATTTTAGTTTTTATTTTTGATGTACAGCAAACTCAATGGCTGCACGCGCACTGTCACTATCTTGGCAGGTTGGCCGAGACTTTATGGCATCACTGTACGCATTTGGCACACCAGCTTCAAGCGCACCGCGATGAACGTGCTGCATATACCAATCGTAAGGCAGTATCTGCGCATCAGTGGTGTTGGCAATATAACAATGCGCCGCTACTTGTTGCCCATCAAGTAATGTTACTTGAATATCCACGCAGTCATAACGGGGCCCTTCGATGGCGTCTAAAATCGTTTTTTCTGCGTCATTGAGTTGATATACCACGCCATATACTTGCGCGTTCTTATCATTTGATGGGCGTACATTGCCTTTTCCTGAGCCATCAGTACTTACCATATCAAAGGTTAACTCGTAACCGGCTAGTATTGCCGTACCAATACGAGTAGCGTTTGGTAAACGCGCCAATAAACGACTCGACGACATATTTGAACCAAACGAAAAATTATATACAGCCATATTCACCTACTACAGATTTCTGTTAAAACAACACTTACACTACAATTCTTATTGCTAGAGCGATCAAAATCACGCCAATACCACGGTCAAACCAATAGCCACTTTTTTGAAAAAAACCGCGAACACTAGGCTTTGATAGCACCAAGGATAGAAACGAAAACCACGCCCACGTTGCCAATGCCATATACAGCCCATAGCCTGCTTGCACAATTAATGGCGTTGACTGGCTGATCACTAAAGTAAACAACGACATAAAAAATAACGTGGCTTTTGGGTTTAACGCATTGGTTAAAAAGCCGCGACGAAATGCAATCCAACTGGATTCAACACCTTGAGATTGAAGAACAGTTTCTTGCTGCGCTGGCGCCGGTCTAGCACTTCTAAGCGCTTGCACACCAATGTAGGCCAAGTATGCACCCGCTAAATATTTTAATGCCATAAATACGTTTGGCGATTGCGTTAATAAAACCGCAACCCCGAGTAAGCAATAACTAACATGTAATAAAATAGCCAGGCCTACCCCAAAGCTGGTCCACAATGCATTACGACGCCCCTGCTGAACACTTTGTTTAAGCACAATGGCAAAATCTGGGCCAGGGCTTGCTACAGCAAAAAAGTGTGCCAGTGCAATCAATAAAAACTCATCTAAATAAGCCACGATTACCCCGCTTTTTTATCATCAAGCGCTAACAACAACGGATTAGCAGTACTATTAACTAAGGCTTTTATTTCTTTTTGCGCCTTTTTGAATTGGCTGCGTAAGTGCGGCTTTAAATGCTTTTTAGAATCTTTATAGCCTTTAAAGTGGCAAATAAGGGCATGCATAAATAAGGTTTGCGGTTCACTAAGTGCAGCTTGCCTGTTCGCATAGGGGTTGTAACACGAGCCACAGCCCCCTTTAAACTGATACACCGTATTGCTCATCATTACCCCAAAACCTAAAAAACATGCCACGGCATCGGCGGCTTGTGGTAAAAACTCTTTACCGCCTGGTGGTAACACGCCCACATGGTGGATCATAATTGTCGCTAAAGTACCGGCAAAGCTGGCCACTAAATCTTGTGGCTGATTAATTTGATTTGGATTAAATGACACATTAACCGTATGGCTTGGCGGCACAATTAATTGGCTATTATCACCACGTAACTGATTACTAAAAGCAAAATGAGGAAATACTTGCGGCTGCAATTGCTGTGGAGCCACCAGCGTAATTGGCCAAGCTTGCAGCCCCGCATAGCCAACCACTCGCTCAAACACTTTACTGGCCATTTCTTCAATGCTTGAAACCGCATCGGGAAAGCATTGGTGGTTTGGCAAAACTAATTGCGAGTTATTAATGAAATAATCGCTGTCAAAATTTTCCACCGCCCACACAAAAGTATCAATCAGCCATTGCTGCTCTTGTTCATCTAATAAAGGTTTGCTTTTAAATAACGCTAACATAGTTTGCTCTTTTGCTTATTCTTGCTCTTGTGCCCATGCCCATGCTTGGGTGTTATACAATGGCACAGTGGATAACGCATGATGATGACTGCCGGTTGACTCTTTAGTTGAATACGACAGATATAACAGAGTTCGCGTTTGCGCATCATAAATTCGACGCACTTTTAATGATTTAAATAAAATACTTTTTGATGATTTAAATACCACCTCACCCGACTTACTACGGTCAATCGCTTGTAATTGGTCGGCAGTAATTGGTCCAGTTTGGCGACACGAAATAGACATATCAGAAGGATCAGCAAAATCTAAGTTCGCTTCGATATGGCTAATATGACAGGTTACGCCTTTTACTAACGGGTCTTGCTGCGAGTTAACTTTAATATCTTTAGTGGTAAATAATCCCAAACTAACTGATGCAACATCATCAGAGCAGCCCGCTAAGGTGATCAATAAACCTGTCAATACGCCTATCATTATAGGTTTCATATATTACTTGCTCCATGTAGGGGTAAACGATTCGTGGCTTACATTTAATATTCAGCTATGTTTCAATACTAACTTAAATTAATCACAACAACGAGCACGACACCATGAAAAAAGTATTTGTTTTACTGTGCTTACTGTTAGTAAGTCAGAGTGCGTTAGCTGGTTATTCACTGAGTCTTTATACTGGTAAAAGCTTTAATCAATCATTAGAAACTAAAAACGCTTTAGCAATAGAGCTCAAAGATAGTAACCATCTTGCTTTTAGTATTGATAGAACAATTGACTCAGCTCGTTATGGTTTTTACTTTTCAAACACCGAAAGTGACTTTCAATCCTCCCCTGATAAAAACGTTGAAATGCAGTATTTTATGTTTCAAAGTGCTGTTGAAGTCCCTTTAAGCAACCACATTAATAGTTATGTCGGCGCACAAATTGGTGCAAATTACATAAGTCCTAACTTCACCAGCTCTGATACTTTCTTTGCCAGCGGCCTGTATGGCGGTTTAGAATACTTATTTAGCGATCAAGCTCGCATCTTATTTGAAACTCGCTGGCTTGCAACGATCGTCAATAATGCCAGTAACGTTTCATGTGCATTACCAACAGACGAAAACAAGCAATGCTTGTGGCATTTTGATGGTGATGTACTCAATCAGTTTCAAACCAGCTTAGGTTTCACATATCGTTTTTAGGGGAGCAAATAGATAACATGCCACATATCATCATTGAACATTCTGAAGATTTACCGGTATTACCGCAGGTATTGGTTGAAAAAATTCATCAAGCAACGTTTAACAGTGGCTTGTTTGAATTAGCAACGATTAAAACTCGCGCTATAGCCTATACACATTATCAATTAGGCGATGGTAAGGAAGGTTTTATCCATATTGGCGCACACATTATGCAAGGACGTACGATTAAACAAAAGCAACAACTCAGCGAGCAGTTGTTAGACTGTTTAAAAATATACTGCCGAGAATCAGACAGCTTAAGCGTTAACGTTCACGATATGGAACACGAAATTTACCGAAAGTGTTAAATATTTAAAGTAAATTTCAATCTCTAATCAATTTGCAATAACAGCACCATCTTCGAAAGAAGGTGGTCTTAAATGCCTTCCTTGGTCGCGTCAGATAAAAGTGAACAAGTCTTAACTTGATCTGTCAGATTCGATTAACAGGACTCAATCAAATCTGAAAATCGCATATGTGTCATGAGCGGACATTAGAACTGACTCATCTATGCACCATTCCAAGCCAGAACCCTTTGCTTACATCATTAGACTACTTAATTATTTTCGGATAAAATACGCACTCGCGGCTGCACATGAATTTCAGTCAACTTTAGAGAGAATACGATGATTGTAAAAAATGTGCTTCCTGAAGATTACGCAGAAATGCTGAATGTTTGGGAAAACTCAGTCCGGGCAACTCATGACTTCATAACAGAAGAAGATATTGAGTTTTTTAAACCAATTATCATTGAGCAGGCTTTTCCTGCTGTCACGTTAAGATGTATTAAAAGTAATGATGGCTCAATTCTAGGCTTCGTGGGTATCCATGATTCTAAGGTTGAAATGCTGTTCATTTTAAACGAGGCAAGAGGGCAAGGTATTGGTAAGGTGCTACTGCAATACGCAATAGAGCAGTTAGGTGCAACCAAAGTCGATGTAAACGAACAAAACCCGCAAGCAGTAGGCTTCTACGACCATATGGGTTTTAAAGTAGTTTCTCGTTCACCACTTGATGATATGGGAAAACCTTTTCCAATCCTGCATATGACACTTTAAAGCTCGGTTTGTCGTAACCAAGTTTGTTAGAAGAAACGCCCAAAGCTAATAACTTTGGGCGTTTCCGTATACGGTGAAAAATCCAATACAAACGTTTAAAGTTTCAAAATACTTTTTCTCATCTGAACTGTGCCACTTAGTCATTTGGGCTAAGAAGGTTTTGTCCAAAAACGAGTTGACCCGACAGTCCGGTTATCGCTCATAGTTGCCTGTCAGGTTAAATCTAAACCTATTCGTCAAAACTGCAAAATCAGATATGAGCTACTACAGATAAAGAGAATGCAACTCTTACTTATAAGTAGATAGTAAACGTTTATAATCAGTAGCGTGACTACCAGTTTTGCATTTCTATTAATCTTGACTCGGTGCGTGCGTATTCAAATGCCAGCTTTTTACCTTGATATAAATCAGCAATGCCAACCTCGCTACTCAGTATCAATAACTTGCCACGGTCGTAAAATTCATCCACTAAAGCAATAAAGCGTCGCGCTTCATCGTCTAGTGTATGTTCTTGTAAATCTTGTTTTTCACGCTGATAGCTATCTTCAATACCATGCAATATTTGCTTACCTGTTGCCGCAGCGCCCATTACTGGCACATTACAGATATACACACGCTGATAGTACTTTGCTAAATGAATATAATCAGCGGTACTACGCGGGCCTGAGCACAACGCCATAAAATCAAACATAATGGCATTATTGCTGAGCCTTAAACACGCCAGTTTACGCCCGTAAATAGAAATATCAGTTGCTGTTTGTAAGTTATCTGCAAAAGCCAAAAAATCAGCATCCAGTTCAGAGTTAGCCGAGCTGTTAAAATAATGAGTTGCGTGCTTACCAAAACGAAATCGGTGGTCAACAGAGCCTGTGACATTAATAATATGACAATGCGCTTTAATTAACGCTATGGTGGGTAAAAAGCGCGCTCGCTGCAAGCCGTTATAATAAAGCTGCTCAGGTTGACAATTTGACGTAGCAACCAAAATGATGCCTTTGGCAAACAAGGCTTTAAATAGGCCGGCCATGATCATAGCATCGCCAATATCAGAGACAAAAAACTCATCAAAACAAATTAGTCTCAGCGTTTCTGACCACTCATTGGCTATTTTATCCAGCGGGTTTTTAACCCCTTGCAACTGTCCTAGGCGAGTATGTACTTGAGCAATAAAATGATGGAAGTGTAACCGTGTTTTTTGTTTAATAGCTACAGTCTCAAAAAACACATCCATTAGCATCGATTTACCCCGTCCAACAGGTCCATACAAATAAATGCCCTGCAAAGATACCGATTTTTGCCACCAATGATGCGGTTTATCAATGGCAATTGCGAGATTGTCTAGTGCATTTACCGCTGCTAATTGGGCATCATCAAATTGCAATTTACCGGTGGCTATTTGCTGTTGATAATATGCTAATATTTGTCCGCTGTGTACTGTCATGCGTTATCACGATCCGTTATACTCGCCGCCATTGTAGTCGACTAGAAGTGTGAACCCAATGAAATTCCCTTGCCGCCTAGATAAATTTATTAGCCATCTAGCAGAAACGCCACGCACCAAAGCGAGGGCAGGAATAAAGCGTAAAGATGCCAGCGTAAATGGCGAGGTGATCTGCGCTTATGATCATCCAATCACAGCAACTGATAACGTATTATGGCAAGGTAAGCCGCTAGTTTTTTTAGGTAAACGTTATTATATGCTGAATAAACCGGTCGGTTATGTATGCGCCAACAGTGACGAGTTACACCCAACGGTATTTGATTTACTCGATGAACCTAACATGAGTGATTTTCATGTTGCAGGTCGGCTTGATCTCGATACGACTGGACTTGTGATCATTACCAATGATGGCGATTGGTCACATAAAATCACCTCCCCAAAACATAACAAATTCAAGACTTACCTGATTGAAACGCAAGAACCTCTAACGGATGATGCGCTGGAAAAACTGCGCCAAGGGGTGCAATTACACAACGAAAAAGAGCTAACCAGACCCGCAATTGCAGAGCAACTTGCCACATACCGTATGCGTTTGTCGATCTGCGAAGGTAAATATCATCAGGTTAAACGTATGCTCGCCGCAGTCGGTAATAAGGTAGTTGAATTACATAGAGAAAAAGTAGCAAATATCGAGCTTGATGAGACCCTTGCCAGCGGAGAATATCGACTTTTAAGCGCAGCAGAAATTTTACTTTAAATTACCTACAGTGGAAACTTGAGTAAAAGTCACGTCTAATTCCGTTATTATTGTTAATTAAAGCTAACATCTAGCCGACAAACATGGTAGAAAATCATGGTCATAACAATAATAAGGGGCTCGATGTGCTGTCAGGTTTAGCATTAAGAACTAAAATAATCTTGTTCGCTGGAGCAATGTTTATAGCACTCAATGCTATAGCATTACTGGGCTTACAATCTCTTCGTCACGCTAGTGAAAACGATAATATTGCCCGTATCAATCAACTCATGAAAAGCACGACAAATATTGTCGAGCAATTTGAGTTACTTGCTAAAAATGGGCAACTAACCGAGCAACAAGCGCGTGACTTTGCCACGCAAATGTTGCGTGAAAACAAATACCACGACAGTGAATATGTCTACGTAGTGAATGATAAACTCGACTTTATTGCCACACCGCACGATCCGCAGCTACACAACACCAGTTTTAATGATTTCAAAGATGCCAGCGGTAACAGTATTGGTCGTATGGTTGAACAATTAGTCGGTAATCAAACCAACAAAATTATTACTTATCATTGGGATTCTGTCCGTGATGGTGAAACCGTTGACCTAACCTCTGTGGTACAAAAAACCCCTTACTTTGGTTGGTATGTTGGTACCGGGATCAGCGAAAAAGAAGTTGATCAGCGTTACTGGAATACCGCTAAATGGTTACTAGGCTTGTCACTACTTATTGCCCTTGCTTTAACTGCTGCAATTGCTCGCTTTGGTATTTCTTTAAGCAACGCGTTAGGCGGTGAAGTCACTGAGGTAATTGGTATTGTTAAGCAAGTTTCTCGTGGCAACTTAAATTCGCATATTCGTACTGACGCCCAACCTGAAAGCATTATTGCTGCCATGCACTATATGCAACAAGGGCTACGGGGTGTAGTTGGCAGTATTAAAGATGTTACTGATAGTCTAAAAAATCAGAGTTTAGATAACGAATCCCGCTCAACTGAGCTTGATAAACTGACCCGCAGCCTAAACGAAGAAACCCATATGGTCGCATCAGCTATCACTGAGCTAACAGCCTCTGCGCAAACAGTGGTTGAGCATGCCGAGCAAGCCGCCTTTTCAGTACAAGAAGCCGAAAGCCAAGGACAAAATGCCAGTCATTTAACTGCTGAGGCAGCAAATACCATAGCTCTTTTAGAGCAACAAATTGACAGCGCTGGTAATAACATCCAACTCCTTGATGATGAAGTAAATAATATTGCAAATGTGCTTACTGTTATTCAAAGTATTGCCGAGCAAACTAACCTGTTAGCACTCAATGCAGCCATTGAAGCTGCCCGTGCCGGTGAACAAGGAAGAGGCTTTGCGGTCGTTGCGGATGAAGTACGTCAACTAGCGCAGCGCACGCAAACTAGCACAGAAGAAATTCGTACTATGATCGGTAAATTACAATCCGCCACTAAAGATGCAAAAACTTCAGTTAACTTAAGTATTGCCACCAGTGAACAAACCGTAGCGAAATCTAAAGATGCCAGTGAAGAGTTGCAGCGTGTTGCTGCATCTTTGAGTGCCATAGCACAAATGAGCCATCAAATAGCCATTGCAGCTAAAGAGCAGCTCGATGCAGGGGAAGACACAGCAAGACGCATTGTGACCATCTCTGACACCGCCTCACAGACCGCAGACCTATCGCATCAAGCCCATGCCGCAACGGACTTGATAAAAGGACTGACGAGCGATTTAGAAGCTGAAACCGGCAAGTTTAGATCCTAGTAATTGGTTACCTAAAACTAAAAAGCCCGCGTTAATTACGCGGGCTTTTTAATTGAATTGATTAAGTTAAGATTTAATTTGTACTAAATCAAAATCAGCCATACTTGGTACTATCATTTGTAATCGTGATTCGGTGACATCAAGCGAGTTTAAACATTCACAGTATTCTGAGGCTTTTAACTCTAACTGTTGAGCTTTTTTCTGCAATGACTTATCGATTTCTTTTGAAATAATATCCATGCGCTGTCCCATGTCATTGATACGATCTTCAATATTACCTTCGCGGGACTTAAATGCATCACCTAGAGAAACTAAAATAGCGCCGAGAGAGCCATGAACTGCAGAGTGAATTTTTTGACTGATCTCTTCGGTAAAAAAATCATCAATTTTAGATAGTGATTGTGGGGCAATAAAAAAGAAATCATCACCGCGTTTAAATTTATCCATTAAAGCGCGCTCAACATATTGCAGTTGCGTTTTTAGCACTTCCGACTCTTTGTCCGACATACCTTCAACAACTTGCTCTATCGCACTTAAGCCAAGATTAACACCGTCAGTTGCCAACTCTACCAACTCAGGCACCGTATCGCGAATACCCGCGCTAAACTGTTTTAACACTAGGGTTTCATCTGACGTTAGATCAATCCAATAGCCACGGATAAATAGTTGATTATCATTATTTATTTGTACGCGGGTTTGGCCCTTATCAACAATACGAATGACATCATCAGTGATGATCAAACCATGCCTTAGCTCTACTTCGCACACGGCTTTAGCGCTGACATTAAGACTTGATAGTGCTATGGACATCGCCAATATCGAACGAGATAAAAACGCCATAAACACCTCAAAAAGACTAAAAATGGAAGGCGGCTAGGTTAACAAAAAACCAGTTTTATGCAAGAGAAACTAGGCCCTAGCTTCTAGGGCCTTATAGATAACATTTAAATTGGTGATCCTGGTGGGATTGGTAATGCAGTAAAATTTGTAGGCCAATTGCCGGTAGCCAGAAACTGTTTAATTTGATCGGCTAAGTATTGCTTAAACGCACTTTCACCAACATCAGCACTGCTAAGTAAAGACTCTTGCTGATACGCCTTACTCAGTTTTACTAAGTAATAACGCAACTGAGCTTGCACCTCTGGAGCAACTTTATCACTGGCGACTAAATCAGCAAACTGCTTTGCTGTTAATAACTGCACCCGCTGAGTGATTTTGCCTGCCATGCCTTTTTTACTCTGAATCAAAAACACCTGCTGATAAACTTTTGCAAGCAGTTCATCTAAGCTAAAAAATGCATCACTGCGCGCTTGTTGCTGTGCTAAACGATTTAATCGTTGGCTATTTAGCAATAACGCTAAACTATGTTGTGCAGCCACTTCGGGTAGCGCCATTGCATCTAAGGTTAAGCCAGTGCGGCCAACAATGCTTTCTCGGCTTTTAGATTCGCCATAGGCCTTGGGTGGAATTAGCGCTAACACTGATTCTGGTAATACTAAATTGTCAGCATTTAGGGTAGCTAAGATGGCCTTTAAAGCGAGCTGTTGAGTTGCCTTTGCAACAACTTGTGCACCTTTTACCATACCTTGACCACGTACTTCGTAATCATAATCAACACCTGCAATCAGTTTTACAGCAGACTCGACCTGATAACGATGGAATAAATACAGCGGCACCAGCATCTCTTCTAGCTGAGATAGTGACGTCCCTTCTTTGATATTGTTAATACCAAATTTAGCGAGTGCTTGTTGTCTTACGTCAAGCACTCTTAATAGCTCTTCACTTGGCGAACTGCCGTTATCCCATAAATGTGCTGTTGGATGCGCGCCACCTTGCGCTCGTGCATCACTATCAGAAATAAACTCCAGCCCTTTAGCTTGGTTATCCGCTAAAATTGCACTTAGTTCTGCATCTTCATCAAGGTTACGAAAATCACTGTAACCGTACTTTATAACTTGCGTATCCCACTGCCCCATACCTTGTGCATAACCTCGGCTCACATCGAGTTCACCTTGGTCATTAAAGCCCACTAGTGGGTGCGGATAATCCATCACCGAAGCACGATCAGCCACTGACGCAGAGAAATTATGCGCTATACCAAGTGTGTGACCAATTTCGTGAGCACTGAGCTGGCGAATACGATCAAGTGCCATTGCTTGTAACGTTTTTGCCACTTCATTACCTTCTAAATAAGGCGCTGCAAGTGCTTCAGCGATTAAAATATCTTGGCGCACACGCAGTGAGCCTAATGTAACGTGACCTTTTAAAATCTCACCTGTACGCGGATCGATCACCGAGCTGCCATAAGACCAACCGCGCGTTGCACGATGCACCCACTGGATCACGTTATAACGCACATCCATAGGATCGGCGTTATCTGGTAACACTTTAACAATAAATGCATTTTTATAACCCGCTTGAGAAAACGCATCATCCCACCATTTTGCGCCATCGAGTAACGCTGTTTTTACCGGCTCTGGTACGCCTGGATCTAAATAATAAATAATCGGCTCAACGGGGTCGCTAATAGGTAAGCTTGGGTCTTTTTTCGCTAGACGATGACGCGGAATATAACGTACCAACATTGATTCACTTAATGGCGCGGCATAATCTTTATGTTCAATACTCCAATAACCTGATTGCGGATGAAACGCACGTGGCGTGTAATTATCATCAGGTAACTGTATTAAAGAGTGATGCATATGCACGGTTAATGCGTAAGGGTCAGCACTGACCTGACGAATATACTCACCCGGTTGAGTGCCATTAAATGTCAGCACAGCTTCAAGTTCAGTATTTTTCATAAACGCTTTTGAGCGATCCATATTTACTGCACTGCGACTTTCATCAAGGCTAAAATTGCCTTGTTTACGTGCAGCAAGCGTTCGACCCACACCATGTACATCGCTCAGTAAATAGGGCGTATAATCAATCAATACAGCTTGCGGGCTTTGTGCAACCACTTTAAAACCCGCTAAAATACTTGATGCAAAGGCTTCTTGAATACTTTTTTGTTCGGCTTTATTGCTGGTATTTGCACGGTAGTAGGTATTAATAGCCCGTAACATAACTTTATCGCCAAAGCGCTCAAACTGTACTAGATGCGTATTGCCTAACTGGCCGCGATCAAGGCCAATATCGTTAGAGCCGACACCATAAGGCAAGCTTTGCTGTAATAAAAATTGCTGCTTGAGTTTATCAACTTTTAAATAAATTTTACCGTTTTGAGTGTCGTAATAAAAAGAGAAGTAGCCCGGAAAATGATTCATTTGTTCAGTAAAATCATTAATAGACTTAATTGCTGCGTGCGCTTGGGTTATCATAGTTAGCAACACAGTAAAGAGTATGTAACGTATCAATGGTATTTTTTGCATAATCTTATCTTTGTTATTCGCGTTTTAAATACGGTTAAGGTGTGTCCAGTATAGGATGTTGCACCTAAAATACAGTTATTTAAGACGAAATTCAGCGCTTGCTGTGATGATCCCTCTCACCCTATGATTATCATGGCCCATAACGTTATCAGGAAAATAGAATGCGTAGACTACCTCCGGTATTACTTGAAGACGGTTGCCCTAGAGAGTTAATCTCATTGATCAGAACGATTTTAGCGGCCTGTAAAGAAATTTCATTCCGCGTCGGCCAAGGTGCCCTGTCCGGTGTACTAGGTTCAACGCTTGATGAAAACATTCAAGGCGAAACACAAAAGAAACTCGATGTTCTGACCAACCAACTACTTAAAGATATTTTACTGGAGTCAGGCTACGTAAAAGCGATAGCCTCAGAAGAAGAAGACTACACAGTAGCTGGTAACCCGAATGCAGAATATATCGTTGCGTTTGACCCACTTGATGGCTCATCAAATACCGATATCAATTCACTGGTTGGTACTATTTTCTCAGTAATGAAAGCGCCTGAAGGCTCAGATCCTGCAGATCAAAGTATCTTTATGCAACCGGGTAAAAGCCAAGTCGCTGCGGGATATGTATTATATGGCCCATCTACAGTGCTTGCATTAACGACTGGCAAAGGTACTCGTTTCTTCACGCTAGATAAAACACACGGCAGCTTCTTATTAACTCAAGATTTTGCCCAAGTACCAGAAGAGACCAACGAATACGCCATCAATGCGTCAAATCAACGCCATTGGCAGCCTGCGATGCAAAACTACATAAATGACTTAATGGCTGGCGAAACAGGCCCACGAGCGCGTAACTTTAACATGCGCTGGATTGCCGCCATGGTCGGTGATGTTCATCGCGTGTTATGTCGCGGTGGTATTTTTACCTACCCAACCGACACTAAAGATCCAAACAAACCAAATAAGCTACGCCTACTTTACGAAGCAAACCCAATGGCTATGCTGATCGAGCAAGCCGGCGGCATCGCCTCAACTGGCACAGAACGCATTATGGATATTCAACCCGACGCTATCCACCAACGCGTAGCGGTGATTTTAGGTTCGAAAAACGAAGTAGAAACCTGCTTGGGATATCATAAGTAATAGACTTTAGGATAGAGGAGCTAGGTAAAAGGCTCTAGGAAAGTGATTTCCTCAGATAACAATCACATCGTAGGCGCGGCTTTATGCCGCGTTTTTTATTTTCAGCCATATCAAGGCGAAGTTAGCCGCAATATCCCTAGAACCTAGCCCCTACTAACTTGCTAATAATTCAACCAACTTCGCAACTTTACTCTTATCAAGCTCGCCCATTTGTTCGCTGTTGCTGAGGGCATAGATAACCCCTTCGACGCCGCTGTAGTCGATGTCGGTTCTAGATTCTATAACATTCGCCCACAACTCCAGATCGTCTAAATCAATCTCATCTGCTTGGCAGCGAGTGAGCACATCCAAAACAGTTGCGAGCGTCAATATGTAAATTGGGCCTTGGTTATCTATTGTTGATGCAACAATAATACTTATTGCCTCGTCTTTGTATTTACCAAAAGTGACAAATTCTGCTAACGCTTGTGCTCTGTTCATTTTTAATTATCTGTTATCCTGTAACTGACTATTTCATTAAAGATTAAAATATATCTAATGACTATTTTAGCCTGCTCGCAATGCCAAGCGACTCTTAACTGCAATGTTGATGATATCAATGCCTGTTGGTGCAATGAGCTGCCTGCTATTTTACCGCTTGATAGCACAACCACCAGCTGTTTATGCAGAGATTGTATCTTGGCGAAAATGAACCAATTTCTAAATACTCTCTATAAACGCCCTCTCAAAGAACAACTTACTTTCGCAAAGCCTTTTCACAGTAACGATAATTTAATCGAACACCTCGATTATGAAATGCAAAATAGTTATATGGTATTCAGTCGTTGGTTTTTCTTAAAGCGCGGAAAGTGCTGTAAAAACAACTGTAAAAACTGTCCTTACAAAAAAACTTAGATATTTATTCAAAATAACAGCATAAACATACAAATAAAGCATGACGAAAAGAATAAAAATACACTATAATTGGATATAAATTCACTAAATATCCAATGTATTTTGTTTAAATAATCAACTTGGCTTGATTTTTAAGCATAAAATCACTGTAACTTATTCGGAAAATGAACATGAACACCTTTAGGCCAGCACTTCTTGCATCAGCTGTTTCTGCTATTTTATTTAATAGCCACCATCTTGCTGCTGCGCAGTCAACAACCCAAGCAGACAAAGCAATAGAAACAATTCAAATTACCGCGACTCGTCGTGCGGGCTCAGTGCAAGAGGCACCACTTAATATTACCGCCCTTGATGGTGATGTGATCAAAGATCAAAACATTGGTGATCTTGAAGATGTGGCACGCTGGGTGCCAGGTTTAACTATTTCTGATCAAGGTGGCCGTGAAGGTTCACCAATTATTGTCCGTGGCTTAAATACCAATACTTCAGATCGTATTTCTGATGGTGGCACAGTTGCCACTTACGTGGGTGAGATCCCACTTAATATTGATTTACGTTTAACAGACGTAGAGCGTGTTGAAGTGCTTATCGGTCCACAAGGTACATTATACGGAGCGGGAACATTAGGTGGTGCAATTCGTTACTTATTAAAACAACCTCAGCTCGATATTACCGAAGGCCAAGTCACTGGTGATGTGTTTAGCTTAAACGAAAGTGACGGCACTGGCGGTGAGTTTGGTTTAGTATTTAATACGCCATTAATTGACGATGTATTGGCAATCCGCGCTAGCGTCAATTACTACACCAACCCAGGTTATATCGATTATAACTTCGTAGTACAAAACCCAGGCGTATCAAACCTAAATCCTGATTTTACCAACCCACAGGATGTTAGTGCTAACTTGCGCAATGTCAGTGATGTAAATGATGAGCAAATTACCACAGGTCGTGTGTCACTTCGCTGGCAAGCTAATGAAGCTGTAGAGGCAACGCTAAACTATTTTTATCAAAAACAAGAAAATGGCGGTAATTCTACATCGCAATATAATTCATTAAGTGACAGCAGTGCCTTAAAAGGTATGGTGGGTCAATACGAAAATGCCGCCCGCATACTTGAGCCTGGTGAAGAAGAAAACGACTTATTGAGCTTGGAAATTAAAGCGGATCTAGGCTTTGCAGAATTAGTATCTGCCTCTGGATGGTCAAGCTATGAGCAATCAGGGCAACGTGACCAAACTGACCTGCTTTACGATATATATTCAGGCTACGCTGAATTTCCAGCATTTGTAGCGCAAACACGGGATACATCCAAACGTGATAATTTCACTCAAGAAATTCGCTTAGTGTCTAACTCTGATAGTGCCTTCAACTGGATTGTCGGTGGTTATTACAACAAACTTGAAAGCCATGTTAATGACCGTGAATACACACCCGGTTTAACTGAGTTCTGGGGGGATGAAATCCCAAACATAGAAACTGACCTTGAGTATATTTTATTAACTAATTCAGAAACCACAGAGAAAGCATTATTTGGTGAGATAAGTTATAGCTTTACTGAAAAGTTGAATGTAACGCTTGGTGCACGCGTGTATGAATATGACATTTCATCTAATATTGGCTCAGCCACCCCACTCTATATAGAGGACGACAACTACATTTCATCGCTGGATAAAATTGAATTCTCGAATATAAAAACCAATGATAGCGGTAGCCTGTTTAAGTTTAACGCAAACTATACTTTTGATTCTGGTGTGCTTGCTTATTTTACCGTAAGTGAAGGCTTCAGAATTGGCGGTGACAATGGCATTCCCCTTTGCCCAGATGTACTGCCTGAACAACAAGTTATTTGTACATTGCCAAATGAGCAAGATTATAAACCAGATACCACAGTAAACTATGAACTTGGTTTTAAATCGAGCTGGTTTAAAAACCGCTTACACTTTAACGCGGCATTGTTTAATGTTGATTGGAAGGATGCGCAAGTTGGTTCTTCAACAGTTAATGGTCAGGAGCTTATAACTTCGAACGCCGGTTCAGCTAATTCAAAAGGCGTAGAAATTTCATCTCGCGCTATAATAGCTGATAACTGGACGGCCTACGCAACTTACGCCTATGCACAAGCTCAGCTAACTGAAAATGTGCCAATTTTATTTGGCGAGTTAGATGAAAAGTATGCCCAGTATCAAGCATACTACAATGGTGCCGATGGAGACCGCCTACCAGGCGCACCTGAGCATCAGCTTTCGTTTGGCCTGCGTTATGAACAAGATGTACTAGACGATAAACTACTAAGCATTAACTACGGTATGACCGCGCAAAGTGACGTGATCACTAAAGTTGGCTTAAAAGCCGATGGTGAAACACTTGCAGGCTATGCCTTGAGTAACTTATCAGCCAAGCTAACCGGTGATATGTGGTCCGCAACCATTTACGTTGATAACTTATTCGATAAGTATGCATTTACCTCGGTGCGCCGTGATAAATCATGGGCGGGCATGGCAAAATATGAAGAGCTAAATAAAGACCTGCCTGAACTACAACGTGTGTATGGTCACTACACTACAACACCGCGTACTATCGGCATGAAGTTTACGTATAACTTTGAACTGTAATAACGGTTATCTATAAACTAAAAAAGCCTTGGTGTTTTACGCCAAGGCTTTTATGCTTATTGCCATGCTGACATCGATACAAAAAAACCTACAACAACAAATTGAGCACGCTATTAATCATAGCAAGCTTAATGACGCGCATTTATTACTGATCAGTAATATTAAAAACACACCAGATGATCACTTTAGCTATTTTTTGCTGGCGCAAGTAAATGTTGCAGCAAATGATATAAGCAAAGCAAATAAACTCTTAAACAAAGCGATTAGTATTACGCCCCTACCTTTATATTTTGCTCACTCAGCCAAATTTGCCGTACTGCGCGGGCAGCTGTTAGATGCGCAGCAATATATAACTGAAGCAATAAAACATCCATATTATGAAGTTATTGAATGCGATTTAATTGCTAATGTACTGACTCGTTTAGGCCATTATCCACTGGCGCTCGAGTTTCAATTACGGGCCTATCAACAAGCCCCTAACAATCCGCAAATAAGTTATAACTTAGCTGTGGCCTATAAAATCATGGGGCAATTGAATGATGCTATACAGCTACTGCGTACACTTACAGAGTTACATCCGCAGCATTTTCAAGCTCACTACTCGCTCGCTGAACTTAACAATAACAAGCAGGCTAAGCAGCATTTACAACAGCTGTTAACTTTAACCGAATACGCTAAAACGCCGATGCAGCAACAATTTCTGCACCATGCGATTGCACTCAATCACGAGCACTGCGCTGATTATAAGCAAGCCTTTGCCCACATTACTACAAGTAAGCAAGCGATCTGTCAGCATGTAAAATATGATGCGCAAGCTCACAAAGCATTTTGCCAGCAACTAATAACCTTAAGTCACGAGTATACGCCGCCCTTAAGCGACAGCGATTTTACCCCGATATTTATTGTTGGTATGCCGCGCTCAGGGACTACTTTGCTAGAAAAAATAATGAATCAATCAGATTTGGTGCAAGGTGTTGGTGAACTCAATGATATTGCCCAGCTTTGCCAAGGTAATAATGCTCAGGCATTAAATAGCGTGGTGCTCAATGATGCATATAAAAATGCTGCGTTAATGGCGCAGTTGAGTCAGTATAAACAGCGTATTAGTCAACTAGTAGCACCACAGCTACGCAGCTGCGACAAACAGCCATTTAATTTTTACTATATCGATTTAATTTTAGCGGCTTTCCCGAAGGCTAAAATCATTTGCATGCAACGAGGCCGAAAAGCTAGCTGTATAGCTAATTACCGCCAACTGTACAGCCCAGCCAGTGCGTTTCATCACTATAGCTATAACCTGCAAGACATCGATAGTTTTTATCAAGATTACAGCTCTTTGATAAATCATTTTGCAGCAAAACACCCGGATAATGTGATGATTATGCAATACGAAACATTAGTATCAGAGCCAATCACAAGCACGCAACAGCTCTATGATTTTTGTGATTTACCTTGGCAAGTTAAGTGTCTGGATTTTCATAAACAACATAGCCCGTCGGCAACAGCAAGCAAAGTACAAGTACGCCAGCCTCTCAATAAAAAAGCCATTGATTACTGGCAGCACTACGGATTTGCGTTTAACGCGAAGGACAGGGACCCGTTTCGATAGGTAGTTCGTCTCGGCCGCCCCACTCACTCCATGAGCCGTCATAAACATGCAGATTTTCATATCCACACTCATCGGCAAATAACGCCAAGATACATGCAGTAACGCCGGAGCCACAACTAAATTGCAAGGTAGTTTGCAGATCTGCTTGATCGCCAAGTACAGCCTCGAAAGCAGCTTTAATGTCAACGAATGGTTTTGCTTCGCCATCATCCAATAATTCAACAAAAGGTAAAGCGCGGCTATTAGGAATATGGCCGCTGCGCATCCCAGCTCTCGGCTCTGCCATTTCACCTAAATAACGCTGATAACCTCGTGCATCAAGTAGTACGGTATGTTCATCATCTATGCCCTGAAAGACTGCAGCCGCATCAATAAAGTAACCAACTCGCGGTTTGGCAACAAAGTTACCTTTATGATAATGGCGACTATATTCAATTTGCGTTAAATAACCCAACGACTGCCACTTAGCAAGGCCACCACTGAGTACTTTGACATTATCAAAGCCCATGGCTTTAAACATCCACCAACCTCTTGCAGCACTAAATAAGCCTTGGTCTTCGTAGATGATAACTAAGGAATCTTTATCAACCCCCATTAACTGCATCTGCTGAGTAAATTGCTCCGCACTGCACATGGTATGCGGTAGCGGATTGTCTTGATCGGCTAATTGCTTTTTAAAGTCAAAACGCTGTGCATTTGGCAACTTAGCCTGCGGTTTATACTCACCCAGCTTACCTGGGCGCACCATGCCAGCATCAAAGATAACCAGCTTTGGGTCGTTTAAGTGCTCGTTTAGCCATTGGCAAGTTACTATGTTTTTCATTGTGTTCCTTTACTTCTGTTACATATTACTAAGCCTTCTCTACCAGAGCCTATTATTAAAATAGTTACGGTACATTTTGCACAATAATTTTGCCAGTTTCTATATACACTGTAAATTACTTAAATTATCAAGAATAAACTAAAAAATATTTTTTCTACAATTATATACATTTATACTAGGCATTATATTGCAAACAATGTGATACAAAGATGATTTTAAAATATCTTAATATTGACAGTTCTAAAGGCTAAACTTAGATGAAAAAAAATAATCAACAAATAGTAAGCAGCCAAATAGCAGGCAATATTTTAGTAGTACTACCAAAATTTATTGGTGATGCAGTCAATTGCACACCGGCTTTACAACTACTTAAAGACCTTTATCCAACTAAAAGCATTATCTTATTTGTTAGACCTCACTTAGCTGAGATGTTTAAACGCGAGACTGACTACTGTGTTATCGTGGATGAACGCTTTGATAATAACAAACCCATCTCTATGTGGGCACAAGCAAAAATACTCAAAAATGCTAACATTGAGCTTGCAGTAATTATGCGCAACTCATTGTCTGAAGCAATACTTTGCTTTTTAGCAAGTATCAAATACCGAGTAGGTTATGCAAAAAATGGTCGCTCACCACTGTTAACACACAAACTGAAATTAGACGAAAATCACCACTATATATTTCGCTACTGCCGACTTGTGAATGAGCCACATGGTAATCCGTTTAGCTCTATACCAAAAACAGCAATCGTAAAAGAGCCGAGCCTGTTAATCCCTAAACAGAACAAAAAATCTATCGGGGTTTATTTTGGCGGAAAAAATAAAGGCTTGCGTCATTACCCTAATGAGCTTTCATTTGTTGCAATGGTTGATATAGCTAAAAATATTGACTGCACATTTTATATTTTTGGTGATAACGGTGAGCTTGAAGATACCCAACAATTACAGGAGCGGCTAAACCAGCAAAAAATTGACTCTGTCGTCCTTGCTGGGAAAACCTCGATTATTACTATGATAGACGCTATCGGTGAGCTTGATTTATTACTGACAATCGATTCTGGTCCCATGCATATTGCAGCTGCATTCAATATTCCTTTTGTTGCTGTTGTGGGCTTAGGAACTTCGCCATGGAGTGTTGTGGCACCCAAAGTAACTAATGCCATTACGTTAATTGCAAATGGCGATCAGCTACTTGAAAAAGATATTATTAACGAAATAAAGCCACATCACGTCAGTGAAGCTGCTTTAAAGTTACTGGATCACTAAATCTTAATAATTTCAGCTCTCAGTGGTGCCATTTTCGCGAGTATTTTATTTTGCACTGTATGACTAATATTTTGTTCATTCATGGCATTGATTAACAAATCAACCACATGATTAAAGTCAGCCTCCGTGATGTGCATGCCAGTATGAATATCAACCATACTATCACGCGTGTACTCACAGGGCCCATCAGTTAATACACACAAATGATTAATAAAGCCTTCGCGGAAATGGCTAATATTTGCATGCTCAAAGTAATGAATAATTTGTTCGTCATTACCGATTTGATTAATGAAACTATCAACCAGTCTTTGTAGCCCTGCTTTACCATCAAGTTGCTGATAAAACGTTAGATTTGAAGCCGATGAACAACCAGCTAAGCTGGCTATTAACACTATCGTTGTTAGTATTTTTTCCATTACCAATATCCTGTTACCGATAAGTACCAACCGGTTTGGTCTTTTGCTCCAGCAATACTACCTAAATCAAGGTATGCGGCAGTGACACTTACGTATTTATTTGGCATCCAAGCAACAAATACATCTTGCCAATCTTGCTCACCCAATCCGAGATTATTTGATTTTTGACGATACTCTATTCCAACAGCAACTTCTCGACTAAGAAAAATGGCAGTACTAGCTTCAAATAAGAGTTTTTCATTGCTATTCGCTCCACCGTATCCAAGTAAGCCAAGCTGATTTGCTTCACTATAACGCGTGGTAACATTCCAAAACCAGTTATAACCTGCAATGGCCCCTAAATGTAACTTGCTTGCAGCAAGGTAAATATCTATACCTGAGGTGTCATTAGCCCCTACTAATGTCGCGACTGCGCCATCATCAAGGGATTTGTATTGTACTCCCAGCGAAAGTTGAGGCCAGTCACTATAAACAATATCACCATAGAGCCTAATCTTAACACCGGTGATTTCTTGTTCTATCTCGGTATTTAGCGCCGGCACAGCAAAGTTTTGCTGTGCATAGCTAAGCTCAACGCGATTAAACAAGTTAACTTGGGCACCGCATACATCTAAGCTGTAATCGGTAACATCAGCCCGACTACAAAAGCCATTAATAGAAAACTCATCTTCGCTGGCATAACCCGCAAGCTGCGCCCAAGGCACGATACCACCACCACCACTACCTTCTACTTGCGATACTCCAGGCGTTGCTAGCAGCTTGCCTTTTGAGGCAAAGCTATTAAATGCAGATAATGCGATAACAGCTAAAAATAATAATTTAAGCTTTTTCATTATACTGCTCCAACCATTGCTCAAACGCATCGGCTTTGAGTGGACGACTTAGATAATACCCTTGCACATGATCACACTGCATTTTTTGTAACAGCTCTAGCGATCCTAATGTTTCAACCCCTTCGGCTACGACAGAGAAGCCAAGCTGATGACCTAAGGTAATTGTGGATTCAACAATAAACTGATCCTTTTCAGATTCATCAAGTTTAAGAATAAAACATTTATCTAATTTCAGCTCGTCAATAGGTAACATTTTCAAGCGCCCTAGCGATGTTTGCCCAACCCCATAATCATCAAGAGATATTTTGACACCGATCGCTTTAAGATTCTCCAGCGCGTGAATGCCCTTTTCTTCATTTTCAATCATATCGCGCTCTGTTAATTCAATCGTGATAAGCGCAGGTGCAACTGAAAACTGTTTTAATGTACGAATTAAATTGGAGTGAAAGCCGGGATAAGCGATATCTTGGGCTGAAACATTAATTGCAGCTTGCATATAAATGCCTTGCTGTTGCCAAAGTCCGACCTGTGCTATTACTGTTTTTACCACCCAACCGGTAAGGTCAACAATTAATCCCGATTGTTCAGCTAGGTCAATAAATAGCTCCGGCGATACCCAACTACCATCCTTGCGTTGCCAACGAATAAGCGATTCCACTTTATTGATTTGTTGTGTAGCGATATGTAATTTAGGCTGATAAGTCATAAACAATTGACCATCGTCATCATTAATCGCTTGCTTGAGCTCATCGATCATAATGAGCCTATCAAGATGCGCTTCATCCTCTCCAGGCAGGTAATAATGAATATTTTCATGAGCACTTGCGGCACTATCCACAGCAATCAATACCCGACGCATTAAATCATCCGCTTGTAACCCTTGCGAAGGATACTCCACCACACCAGCACTAAAACGTAAATTGATTTTAAGCTTTTGAATAGTATAACCAGCTTGTAACTGCGCCATTAACCCGACTATGCCACTTTTAAGATTACGCCCTGCACTACTAGGAAACGCGGTTAAAAATTCATCACCACCAATACGTGCATGTAAACCACCAAACTCATCTGAAAACTCAGCAATACGTAAAGCTACAGCTTTTAAGCAGTCATCGCCAATACGAGCTCCTAGCTTATCGTTAATATGCCTAAGGCCACGAATATCAATTGCCACTAAGGTATATTCTTGGTCTTGTTGAAGATTTTCGCTCAACACTTCCAGCATTGCAGAACGATTATAAAAACCAGTTAAAGAATCATGCTTTGCAGCAAAGCTAATTTGTTGTTCACGCTCTTGGATATCATTACCCATGTTTTTAAAAGCATCAATTAATGTAGCTATTTCATTGCTTTGCTTTTTGCTCATCGCGTCAACACTGTAGTTTCCTCGGGCAAACTGCCGCGCTAAAGTCACTAATTGTGATAATGGCATGGTTAAGTTTTTGGCCAATAAACTACTGGTAATAACACCGATAAAAATCGTTAAAGACGCAAGAATGACTAGCGTGTAAAACAATCGCTCAAATTCACTGTAACTCTGCGTTAGATCAGCACTCAGTAATACATTAACGGGATGATCGTCAAGGGAAGGTAGGTGTACATCGCGATTGCGATATACCAGTTGTTCACCAAAAATTCGTTGCGTGGTTGTTTTATGAAAATATTCAGTCGGAATAAACGGCGTCGGGCGCTCTAACAAAGAGCTTTTAACCAAATTATCGCTGTTAGCAATAAAGCTTACATCCATACCGGTTAAGTTTTTTAGCTCAACCGCAACCTTATCATCAATTTTAAAGCCGACTAAACTGTGCGCGATAGTACGTGGGGCTTTAATAGGTAATAAAATAACCTGATATAGCTCATTATTTAGCACAACAAAGCTAGATTGCTCGGTATTGTTGAGCAACTCACTCATTAACGCTTGTAAATTATTATCAAAGTCTTGTTGTCGATTAGTTGATACCAACTTACCTGATAAGTCCAATAACAACATTAAATCAGCATTAATTCGCTGACTATGATTATACAATACGCTACTAATCGTATTTGCATCCTTAGTGGCAACCGCTTGTTTAAAACCAAAATCAGCAGTCAATACTTTTGCAGCTGTGAGCAATAAACTTTCTTTCGACGCTAAGTACTGCTTATAGACATTTTCAGCCACATTAATATCTTGGGTGACCTTTTTTTCATTAAATTGACTAGTCGACCACCAGAAACTAAATAAGCTCATAACTGTAGTTAATAACACTAAGCCTACACATAAAATAGTTATGCGATTTTTTAAACTATTAGTCATTCCCACCCTTAAACTTACTACCAAAAGTATTACGTGGCTTAGGCTCAGTTGTTTGCAGTGTTACTTGTAAACTATGAGGCGAATTTACAGCTAACGTTAGCGACTGCTTTTCTTCAAGTGTGTTCTTTTGTAAAGAATGCCAAAGAGTTAGCTGTACTGGCAAAGTTAGGCCACTTAGTTGCACATTTCCACGCTCATCACTTTGATAAACATCAGCGCTTTTTGCAACATAAATATACCCTAGCATAGAGTCATGGATATTACAGCCAAGCACCACAACCCCTTGATTTTCAAATGTAATCGGGTTTTCTGGTTGCCCTGAATATAACTTTAACTGAAATGGTTTAGCTTCAGAGAAAGAATACACGTGGTGGCGAATATTATCGCTATTAGGAAAGTTCACTTGCTGCCCTTGATGAGCAATCAAAAGTGTTGGTGAAAACTGCTTATCTACTTGATCCATTATCAGTACAGGTAACTGCTGCGATAATTTTTTATTGCTTTTGCTAGCAATTTCTACAACTGCATTGGTGAGAGGCTGCCCATATTGATCAACGATATTGAGCGTAACATCTTGTGCATAACCTTTACTTGCAAGCGCCATTGCGAAAAGAGTTATAACGCTTTTTGTTACCATTACTTGCAATCTCATTTGGTCATCCCCTGTTGTGCGAACACTAACATATGAGTATCTCTAATTAATCTTAGGTTAAGTTAATTAGAGACTGACTCCAAATGCAAGAATAAAAGCCCAGTTACACTAAATAATAGGAAAACTTAAGGCTTTTAAACAACAGCAAGCAAATAACTAGTGACTAAAGCTTGGAAATCAAGCCATATTGTTGATCCAAAATAGTTATAACCTCTGCGCGAGGATCTGTTGGAATAGCGATATCGTAGCCAACTATTTTACTGGCAATGCCAACATATGTTTCTGACACAGATAACATAACTGATTCAGGCAGTATGTAATCTTTAGCAAGTTGCTCTCGCTCAGGCATACGGTCTTTATTCAGTAACACATCGCTATCAGGTACATTACTAATTAATAATTGGCGGAACCCCTCTTTAGAGTTCTCAACAATTTTTCCATCACGATACGCAGCACCATCCCAAATGCGCGATGAATCAGGCGTACCGACTTCATCGATGTAGATAAGTTTATCTGTACCATCAATATCTTCTACATACCCAAACTCAAACTTTGTATCGACGAAGATTTGATCCAATTTAGCCAGCTCAGCGCTAATTAAGGTAAAACCTTCAACAAGAAGTTTTTCGTATTGCGTAACATCATCTTCAGACTTAAAGTTAAACACAGTTAAGTTATTAGTGATATTGTCACGAGTAATATTTACATCATCCACAGCAGGAATATCTGCAACGCCAGTAATAATACCTTTCGTTGATGGCGTAATTAACACATCATCTAACTGCTGATTAGCGGTTAAGCCTTCAGGTAATTCTAAACCACAAAAATTACGAACACCTTTGCTGTAATCACGCCACATGCTGCCAGTTATATATTGACGAGCAATTGCCTCTACTTTCACAGTACTGGCTTTACGAACAATCCATACATACGGATGTGGAATATCAACAATATGATTGCCCGCCAGACCTGCTTGATCAAATAGCTTAAACCAATGCGATGCAACAGTATTTAACGCAATACCTTTGCCTGGTACACCATTTAGGCCATTTTCACCTTGCCAAATACAATCAAAGGCAGAGATACGATCGGAAATTACCATAATAGCCAGCTCAGTACCTTTAGGTACTTGATAGCCTTTTTCGCTGATCAAACGTGCGCTGTCTTCGTCTGTTAACCAATAAACTGAACGTACTTTGCCACTGTGAACGGGGCCCTTAGTGCGTATTGGTAAGTCATCGTTTACGTCTAAAACTTTATAGCTAGTCATGCTATCTCCGAGTATATGGCACGCCCTGTAAGGGCGATTGTATGGGTATGGGGTTATAAGCCGCTAATAATAATCGAGACCGGGGGAAATCACAATTAAAGCACTATGTGATTTAACGCAGTTTAGTTGGTATTTTATTATACACGTTATAAGATAACATCAAAATCCAGTAGTAATTTACGTGATGATTAATATACAGCAGCTAAGTTTTAAATGGCAAAAACAACAAGTCAAACCCACTTTAGCAATTGCAACACTTAGCATTGCTAAAGGCGAACATGTGTTTTTACATGGCCCTAGCGGCTGTGGTAAATCCACTTTATTATCGTTACTTGCAGGCATTAACCGCCCTACATCAGGCCAACTGAGTATTTTAGGCTGTGAACTGGGTCAATTAAGTAAAAGTAAATGCGATAAGTTTCGCGCTGAGCATATTGGGTATATCTTTCAAAATTTTAATTTACTTCCTTACCTATCACCGATTGATAATGTCACATTAGGTTGCCAATTTTCAAAACCACGGCAAAAAAAAGCATTAATCAATAGTCCAACCCTTAATCAAGAGGCCTCAAGGCTATTAAATGCACTGGGCTTAGACGAGCAATTACATCAACAAAATGTCGCTAGTTTGAGTATTGGCCAGCAACAGCGAGTCGCGGCGGCGCGCGCCTTTATTGGCAGCCCAGAATTGATAATTGCCGATGAGCCAACGTCTGCTCTTGATGCAAACAATCGCCAGTCCTTTATCAACTTACTTTTTACACAAGCAAACGAAGCGAATAGCACCTTACTTTTTGTCAGCCATGATACAAGCTTACAACCGCTTTTTAATCGCAACATTGATTTACTGTCGCTACAGGAGCAAGGTAAATGATCCTCTTAAAACTTGCTATTAGTAGCTTATATAATCGCCGCGCCAGTGCATTCTTAACTCTGTTTACTATTGCTGTTAGTGTCATGTTATTGCTGAGTATTGAGCGAGTGCGGGTTGATGCCAAAAGTAGTTTTAGTAATACCATTTCTGGTACTGATCTAATTGTTGGCGCTCGTACCGGAGATATACAGCTGTTATTGTCTTCGGTTTTTCGCATTGGTCATGCTAATAATGGCGTTGGCTGGCAAAGCTACCAATATATAAAACAGCAACGCGGCGTCAACTGGACCATTCCGCTATCACTAGGGGACAGCCATAAAGGCCAAGCGGTACTGGGCACTTCTGCTGATTATTTTCAACATTATAAATTTGCTAAAAAGCAGCAGCTTAGTTTTAGCCAAGGCCGCGCCTTCGCCCATTTAAATGAAGTTGTACTGGGCGCGCAGGTAGCAGCAAAGCTAGGCTATTCGCTGGGTGATAGTATCGTTATTTCACACGGTATGGGTAATACCAGCTTTCATCATCATGATGATAATCCCTTCACTGTGGTGGGCATTTTAGATGCGACAGGCACGCCAGTTGATAAAACCCTACATATTCCATTAGCGGCTATTGAACTGATCCACAGCGGTAACCATACCAGCCATGAACATGAACATGAACATGAACAGCATGATGATCTAACAGGCGAACCTAAGCAAATCACCGCGTTTTTAGTGGGTTTTGATTCTCCGCTTTATACGTTACAAGTTAGGCGCAATATTAATCAGTACAAACCTGAAGCGTTGCTTGCCATCATGCCTGGTGTAACTTTGCGTGAGCTATGGGAAATGCTGACAATTGTTGAAAAAATCTTGTTGCTGTTTTCTATCGTAGTGGTACTCGTGAGCCTGCTAGGCATGCTAACGACCCTATTGGCCAGCCTTAACCAACGCCGCCGCGAATTGGCCATTTTACGCTCTGTCGGTGCGCGTCCTTGGCATTTATTCACATTGATCAGCATAGAATCACTACTGATAACCTTTTTAGGTTGCCTAGTAGGTTGTGGGTTATTTTATTTATTAATGTCTCTTGCCACAGGTTACTTGCAAAGTAATGCCGGCATCACAATCACCATTGCGATGCTATCGAGCTATGAACTGGTATTGATCGGCGCTATTATGGCGGCCGGCTTTATCGTTGGTTTGATACCAGCCACCCGCGCCTATTTTTACTCATTGTCTGATGGCATGAGCATTAAAATTTAAGAGGAATATCATGCAGTACTTTCAAAAGCTCAGTTTGCTTTGCTTAGTTATTTTTAGCTTTGGTTATAATTTTAGTAGTTATGCCAATGAACCAAAAGAAATTTTTTGGGAAGATTTAATTCCTAAGGGACATGTACAAATAGATACTCAAGATCAAGCTAGCCATGAAGGTACAGAGCAAAATTGGGTGCAACCTGATCTAGATGCACCAATTGTTAAGGAACTCAATGGCCAATCAGTCAGCTTACCTGGGTTTGTAGTACCTCTTGAAGGTGACAGCGAAATGATTACTGAGTTTTTATTAGTGCCTTACTTTGGTGCTTGCATCCACGTGCCACCACCACCACCGAATCAAATTGTTCATGTGACAATTAAAGGCGGCGTGCCAATTGAAAGTTTGTACGATGCCATAGTAGTTACCGGCGTCATCAGCACTGAAACCTGGAGTGGCGACATTGCACAAGTGGGCTATAAAATGACAGCCGTCGGCGTTGCACCGTTTGAGCTGTAACTCAGATACATACCTCAGGCGTGTTGTTCCCAGTGCTGCAAATAGCAGCTCTCAAGTGCAACATGCCTTAACTTATTTTTGGCATTGACTACAGTACACTGTACTACGTTGCCCTAAACGAATTTCTGTTAATGCTTTCTTACATACCATACATGGCTCACCTTTGCGGCCATAAACTAATAACTGTTGTGCAAAGTAACCTGGTTTACCATCACTTTGGGCAAAGTCTTTTAATGTCGTGCCACCTTGGGTGATAGCCGCAGCCAAAGTATCTTTAATAATAGGGATTAATTGCTGATAGCGCGCTTGTGATACTTTTCCTGCTTCACGTTTTGGATGAATACCGGCCTTAAAAAGAGACTCGTTAGCGTAAATATTACCCACCCCAACCACCACAGCGTTATCCATAATAAATTGTTTGATTGGCACTTTCTTATTTCGTGACTGCTTATATACGCGCTTAGCAGTAAATTCATCAGTGAGTGGCTCAGGGCCCAGTTTGCTCAGTAAGCTATGGCATTCGCCGGGCGCTTGCCATAAACAACAACCAAATCGGCGTGGGTCATTTAGTCTAAGAGCTTTACCGTTGGCAAATATAAACTCGATATGATCATGCTTTTTTAATGGCTCATTTTGTTCAACAACTCGTAAATTACCCGACATACCTAAATGCAAAATAATGCAGCCCAGTTCACACTCAAGTAGCAAATACTTTGCCCTACGCTCAACAGCTAACACAGCTAAGTTAGCGATTTTGTACACATCATCAGGCACAGGCCAACGCATATTCGGATTATGAATATTCACCTTTGTAACTGTTTGCTGCAAAATATGTGGGGTGATCCCCATTCGGCTAACTTCAACCTCTGGTAATTCAGGCATACTATTTAGGCTCACTTTGTGAAAAATTAAAACTAGGGAATAAACGCTGCGCAGTTGCTTTATCAAGTGATAACACGCGCTGGTTGCTTTTATCTAATAAATAATAGCCTTGTGGTGCGCTATATAATTGATACAACCAAGGAAGTTGCTCGCCTGCCAACCATACGGTTGCTACAGTCAAAGCTGAGGTATTATGGAATGCTTGCTGATTATCAGCGACCGACAATTGCATGCTCTGCCATTCATTTACTAATGCCACAAGGTTTGCTGTTGTTGCTTGCCAAAAACTAGCAGGTGCATTATTGATTAATGCAGTGGCGCGCCAAGAAGTGCCTATGCGCTCTATTTTTTGATCGGGAAACTCTAGAGCTAAAATAAAGTTTTGCGCTGGCAATACACTTTGCACACTAGATTGTTCTGAACCACTGTTGAGTTTTGTATGTAATCCATTAAAAAAGAAAATCATCAACAGCATGGAAAAAATAACCACATTATTCCAGCCCCTGCGACCTAACTGCATTTGAGTTCTTCCTAAAAGATTCAATTAGTTAAAGTGTAACCAAAAACATATAAAAATGGCAGTTGAATTTTTTAACTACTGTTAAGACTGAATATTGCAAAAAATCACCAACGCGAATGTGTCAAAGTTAAATTACTTTGCTAAAATACGGCAAAATTTAAGGAGTTCCGTCATGTCAATGTATGTAGTGGGTCATAAAATCCCAGATTCAGATTCTATTTGTGGTGCAATCGCACTCGCATATTTGAAAAACCAAATCGAAGAACCAGCAATTCCAACTCGTCTTGGTGAAATATCACCTGAAACGCAGTTTATTCTTGATAAATTCGGCTTTGAAGCACCAGAGCTAAAATTAAGTTATGCCGGTGAAGATGTTTACATCGTTGACCATACCGAAAAAACGCAAGCACCTGATGATATCGATCAAGCTCGCGTTGTTGGCGTTGTTGATCACCATAAACTAGGCGATTTAACCAGCTCTACACCTCTTGAATGCTGGATCCGCCCTGTTGGCTGCTCAAACACGATCATTAAAATGATGTATGACTTCTACAATGTTGAAATTCCAAAAGACATTGCAGGCATCATGATGTGTGCAATTTTAAGTGATACGGTTATTTTCAAATCACCAACCTGCACCACAGCTGATATTAAATGTGTTGAAGCGCTTGCTGAAATTGCCGGCATCGAGGACTTTAAAGAATTAGGCATGGATATGTTCCGTGTTAAGTCAGCGGTTGAGAATACTCCAGCGCGTGATTTAGTAATGCGTGATTTTAAAGACTTCAACATGAACGGTAAACTAGTTGGTATTGGTC
The DNA here is from genome assembly GCF_014163545.1 of Pseudoalteromonas sp. SR45-6. Classification (NCBI taxonomy): domain Bacteria; kingdom Pseudomonadati; phylum Pseudomonadota; class Gammaproteobacteria; order Alteromonadales; family Pseudoalteromonadaceae; genus Pseudoalteromonas; species Pseudoalteromonas sp. SR45-6. Next base: position 328 of record NZ_JACJDM010000014.1, on the reverse strand, counting down.
AATTAGAAGTTATCGATCTAGCGGTATTTGATGATATTAAAGCAGACCTTGAAGCTGATATTGCTAAGCTTAAAGAAGAAGGTGGACGCCACTCGGTATTCTTATTACTTACCGACATCATGAAAGAAGGCTCACAAATGCTGATCGTATCTGACGATGCAACACTAGTTGAAACTGCTTATGGTGCAACGCCCAAAGACGGAAAAGTATGGCTAGACGGCGTACTGAGCCGTAAAAAGCAAGTAGTACCACCACTGCAAGATGCATTTGCAAAGCTTTAACGTGCTAGGTGCTAGGTGCTAGGTGCTAGGTGCTAGGTGCTAGGTGC
>NZ_JACJDM010000149.1:0-896 GCF_014163545.1 Pseudoalteromonas sp. SR45-6 | reverse complement strand
CTGCTGGCGAGGGTCGTCAATTGATTCGAAATATTTAAATAGTTGAATATCAGGCATGGGGGCTCCTTAAAAAGGAGTATAAGATCATACTTTTAAGTCAAGGTAAAGTTCGTGATCTTGCCCTGCCCTTCCCCCGTCATCACGCCCTGAAAATAAGCAATTGATGAGTAATTCATTTCATGGATGAAATGAAAGCCATGCTTGCACATGGATGTGCTTTCATAGCGTTTACGTTCACATCAATTGTGCATTGAAGGATTAAGCGTGATGCTCGGGGCGCCGTGGGGTTCCTAGGGGCGGTCGGCGGCAGCCGCCCCTTGGTTGCCGCCAGCAAGCTCAGCGCCTACGGTGGTTAACTATAACAATAGTGTTAAACCATTCGTGGCTGAAGCCATCACCTACAACAATACTTAACCTCTGTGTAGCAAAGCGCCTCAGTGATCTCAGTGGTGAAATTCACTTTTCGCTCTAAAGAACGACCTACAAACAATGCATATTTACGTACTTGGGAGTTGGTAATGATATTGGAGAATCGTAGGTTCTCGTTGCGCTCTACCCAACCTACAAACCCACGCGCTAGCAAGCTTAGCGCCTACGGTGGTTAGCTCTATCACTGGTGTTAAATCTTTCGTGGCTAAAGCCATCTCCTACAAAAATACTTAACCTCTGTGTAGCGAAACGCCTCTGTGAACTCGGTGGTGAAATTCACTTATCGCCCTAAGAACGACCTACAATTTAAACCACACCAGTAGGGTTTCGTTGCACTCTCCCCAACCTACGCCACTTGCGTTGTAAGGCGAAAGTTAAGTGCTTTTATCACTTGAAAAAAGTTTCGCAACGAGTTTTGGTTTTACCATTCACCGCCTTATACGAGCTTCCACGATTTAATCCTGTTG
>NZ_JACJDM010000148.1:0-989 GCF_014163545.1 Pseudoalteromonas sp. SR45-6 | reverse complement strand
CGGTCGCGCCAAGATACTGGCTCTTACGTTGATTGCTCTTGAATAGTGACTGGCATGGAACAAACTCATCGCTGCCCTGCGTTTTCAAGTGTGCCGTACCTCGAACTCGGCTAATATAATGCCAGTCATTGTTTCGCACGGCTTTGAGCCAAGGAACTTTAAAGCCCGCATCCGTCACAATAACGGGCCGACAATCACTCGGCAAGATCAGTTTGAGCATCTTCAAGAACCGTTTTTGTACTTTTGGGCAATGATATTGAAAGCTGAATGCACTTTCCTGATACAGGGTTAAAGAGCGACCTTCACTGACAATGCTGGCACGCAGAATACAATATTTGGTTTGTGTATCTGCATGACTTCAATCAACCAAAATGACGGGATGCTTTTCAGTGACCACAAAACGGCTTAAGTGAACATAAACCGTTGTTGATTCAAGCAAAAGCTCGTGGTTACTGAGCAGTCGATCAATACGTTTAATATCATGTTTTTCAGTTGTTTTTGAATTCAAATTGCGACCGATAGACGTCAAGGTGCATTGCTGACAGCGCAATAGAGATTTAACGGCAGCGACTAAGGTATTAAATCTGGCTTTATGAATTGATTTAGGGGTGACAGCGCGGAGCATATTGTGCAAAATAGTAAAAGCATTCATGGTGTTTAGCTCTGTTGTTTTTGACGATTCATAAGATCACAAAACACCATGAATGTTCCCTCGCTTCCCACATTTTTTAATACTGTTAGTTTATTGATATATAAAGGCTAATTCTGGGAATACTTTAGGTCTTCTTCCCCATATAATTAAATTAACAAGCGCGGCATAAACCGCGCTTTGAATTTACTCTGATACAGAAGGTTCAGTATTTGCTTGAGCATCGCTTGCAGGAGCTTCGTCAGTTAACAAGTATTTATCCAGCCACTGCTCTTGTTCCCATAAAACATGTAATAAGCTTTTACGGGCACGATAACCATGGGCTTCGTAAGGTAGCATC
>NZ_JACJDM010000147.1:0-1001 GCF_014163545.1 Pseudoalteromonas sp. SR45-6 | reverse complement strand
TTATCTGAGAAAAAATAAGTATCTGCTTTTCTTGGTGATATAATGCGCTTACTGGGGTCCGATAAGTTAATCCAGTAATTTTGCGACGCCCCAAGACCTTCTGATAAAAAATAAATATAATCGCCGAAGGGAGATACCTTAAAACTACGCATAGAAAGGTGGTTGTTATAGCCTAAATCAACCTTCTCTATCACATCGCCATTAAAATCATGCAACCAATACTCATTTTTTTTATGTGCTAAAAAAGTTTGACCATCTGGCAATAAATACAAGCCATTAGAGTAAATAATTGGTCGCTCAGTAAGTGTTTTAGTCGGTACATGATAGTTATAATGTTTACCACTGACGTAAAAAATCACATTCTCACTGTCTTTAGTCCAGTTAAAATGGGCATAGCCATAACCTTCGCTCATTAAAATAAACTGCTGGGTTTTAGTATCCCAAAGCTCACGTGTATAGCCAAGTTCATTGTTGTACATTGATATTGCGATATACCGGTTATCAGGAGAGCGCACCGGTTTATGACCGTCGACCATATTCTTACCCGTAAATACGCTTTCTGGAATAATCCTACGCCTGTCAGAGCCATCCATGCGCGCTGAAAACAACGTTTCTATACCTATCCACTCAACCTCAGCTCTAAATAAAATACGCGGAGCTGAAAACGTTTCTTCATCGCCATACACCTCATTGCGCACCTCTTTAGGCCATTCAGAGTGGTATGTGTGGCGATACGCCAATTTATCTTTACTAAATCGTCTGGGTTGCTCTTCAACAACTTGTTTTTCTGATGTTTTAACGTCACCACCACAGCCAGTTAATAGCAATGTAGTAATACTTAGTAATATCATGGCGCTGCTTCGCGCGCTTTTACTAAACGCCTTTATATTCGTTATGCTGTGTAAAAGCGGTTTAAAACGGGCTGTGTTTTCTGAGATTAATGACATGGGTAATCCTAGTATATATGGTGTAAATTTATTAATAGATTTATCTTATAAATC
>NZ_JACJDM010000146.1:0-1062 GCF_014163545.1 Pseudoalteromonas sp. SR45-6 | reverse complement strand
GATAGCCTGAGCGAAGAGTTGATAACACAGGATTTAAAGCAAAAAGAAAAGCTGGATAAAAGTGCAGATAAAATCACGGAGTTCTTAGCGACCCACGAGGAAAAAACGGGCAGCAAAGGCAAGCCTATTAAAAGTAATATTACCGACCCTGATAGCGCGAAAATGACCACGTCAAAAGGTACAATCCAAGGCTACAACGGGATAGCGATAAATGACGATAAACATCAAGTTATACTGCAAGCACAGGCATGGGGCTCGGTGGGCGAGCAGCAAACCCTGCAGCCAGCAGTTAAGCAATTAAAGCAGCAGCTTGATAAATTGAATACCGACAAATCAACAGACGAACAAACGATTAAGTTCACCGCAGACAGTGGGTTTAATAGCGAAGCGAACCTTGAATACATGGCGAAAAGTGGCTTTGATACTTACATTGCGGATAACCAATTTAGAAAACGAAACCCGTTATTTAAAGACAGCGAAACCTATGAAACAGAGCAAGAAAAACGCCGACTAAAACGCAGTAAAGGTAAGCCACGGTTATTCACCTCAGACGACTTCCATTATGATGAGACGACACAAACCTGCCGCTGTCCAGCAGGCAATGACATGTGGCGAAGTGGTATCAATGTAAAAAGCCACAACCAAAAATACACGCGATTCTGCGGTTACTTAAAAGATTGCAAAGTATGCTCACTGCAACAGCAATGCATGCGAAAGCCACCGATAAAAACAGGGCGGCAAGTACAGTTTAAAAATGATGAATCGCGTAAAAAGCTAAGCTACATCGACAAAATGAAGGTCAAAATAGACAGCCCAATCGGGCGACGACAGTACAGCAAACGACTTGGCTGTATAGAGCCAGTGTTCGGGAATATTACAGTTAACAAAGGCATGAATAAATTGACCTTACGCGGTCAAACGAAAGTGAATGCCCAATGGCAACTGTATTGCTTAGTTCATAATATAGAAAAGCTGCAAAACAGGACGCATTAATAAAGGTAAGCTGCTACCTCTCCAAATAAGCCACTTAAACACCTGTCATACCTTCCAAAACGCCCATTA
>NZ_JACJDM010000145.1:0-1124 GCF_014163545.1 Pseudoalteromonas sp. SR45-6 | reverse complement strand
CCTTTGATTACGGCTTTTACTTCACTGGCGGCTTGCTTGCCCAAATTTTGCCAGTTTATTTCCCGTAAGTATTTTACTGGGTCGCCTTTACCGAGCTTGCGTAGCACTGCAATGGCGGCTTCCATCGATTCGTTGCTGTCATTGGCTTTATCATCAAATAATAATTCGTTGTGGGCTGCGGGGGAATTATGTCGCGGGGTAAACCCGCTGCCACGAATGCGTAGACTCGAATTTACTTGTGCAAAAATGAAAGGCGAGGGCACTAATCTTTGAAGACTGTAGCGCCTAGCCTTGCAACATCCATGTTGTTAAAGAGCGGGTAAATCAGTATTGTTTAATAAGTTTGTTGTGCAGTGATAACGCCACCATCGGTATTATCACGCTCAAAGTTCAGGTTGAACTGGCCTTGGCGATTAATGGTAAAAATAGCGCGTGTCCAGTTTTCTGGTTGGTGTTGGGTGGCCTTTTCAAATAGGGTGTTGAATAAATCGACTATCTCGTCCGTCACGGTAATCGGCTGTTCGCTTGTATCAGCAGCAGTTTGATAATGGGCTTTGCATTCAAGTACGCTTTCATCTTCGCAGTTTAAAATAAGTTGTGCCTCAAGCCATGGCTCTTTTATTTGCTGATAAAGGTACTGACCAAGTTGTTGGGGGATATTTTTTATATCTGGTTGCATATGCTGTCCTTAGCGTTATAAATGAGTTTAAAATTGAATGAACAAACATAAAGTTTGTCAATCTGAGTTAGTCCAAAGATATGGCACCAATGAATTCTAAAATAAACTTTCTGTAGCTAATTGGTAAGTTAATATTAAAAAACGTGTCGAATGAATCATCATGCGTGCCCAGGGATACGGCCATCTTGATGATTCATTAAGTTATGTACGCCAAATAGAGCTCGTTTAAAGCCCTCTACTAATTACATTTGCATACAGCGTTATTCGTACTGCTTAATAGCGCCACGTACCATAGAAGCCATATCAATAATTTCCATATCACCCATGTCGGCAATTAAATTCAAATGGGCAAAAATATCGCACTTTTCAATATTCTTGATTTTTTTCTCGCCACCCATAAATAAAAATGGCGCAAAGCCGTACACTTCATCAGCATTGAGTGGGC
>NZ_JACJDM010000144.1:0-1128 GCF_014163545.1 Pseudoalteromonas sp. SR45-6 | reverse complement strand
GATAAATGGAGTGATAACAAGACATAAATTTTGACATGTAGTTGTTCTACATGAAAAATTTATAACGCAGTTAGCGCTTTATTTAGCTCGCTAGAATGGTTAAATATTTAAGTCGATTGGTATTATACATTTTGAAATACCGACTAATCGATTTAGCCAGCGAGGTATTAAGAAAAACCACAACAAAAATACCGAGAGTTTAGTTGAAATCGCTTTAGCTTCGTTTTTGGACTAACTCTGCAGAGCAACTTAGTCTTGGTTAAGTTGCTGTTTTACGTTTTGTACTTTCGCTAAAATTTGCTTATCAACAACCACAGGCAATACCAATTCTATATTTTCTAATGTGGCGATGACTTGTGTTTTCAACTGTGTCTGCTGTTCAATTTGCATAACTTTAAGTGTTTCAGCGGTTTGTAATTTTACTTGTTCAGTCACTAGCGCTTCAGTTGGGCTTAGTAGCATCAATGTTAGTAGTAATGTATTCATATTAATCTCCTTATTTAAATTACCGCTAAGATAAGGAAATTAGATGACAGTTACGTGTGGCTTATATTGCTACAAAGTTAAACTTTAATGCTGTTTTGATGAAGAGCTAGGCTTGTACTAAGCAGATCAAAGTACCTTCAATGGCTCTTACGTAGGCATAATATTGAGTTCCTCTACAGCTAGGGGGGCAAAGAGGCTCTGCGCCAGCAAGCACCGCTTTATCGTAACTTTCACTGAGATTAGTACAGCTAAAGCGCAGCTCAAAACCTAGCGCTGGTTGCTTTGGGTGAGCGCGGATATAACCTTGTTTAAAATGGGCTTGAGCATACGGGTGATTCGCAAAAGCAATTTTTACATCGCCAGTAGCAAGCTCTCCATATTCGGCATCATCGCTGAGGGCATGAGTGGCAAAACCAAACGCTTGAAAATAAAAGTCTAAGGTTTCTTCAACGTTATCAACATAGATAACCTGATTGATTAATTCCATTGATGACTCTATTTAAGTTTACATCTTTTAAATAAAGCACAGTTTCCTGAGATTTGCGACATCAGGTAAAACTAAACACTTAAATTTGTTTATAAAAAAACCTTGTAAGGGTGTGCCCAACAAGGTTCAATTTTTCAGCTTTCAGCTTTCAGCTT
>NZ_JACJDM010000143.1:0-1143 GCF_014163545.1 Pseudoalteromonas sp. SR45-6 | reverse complement strand
CTCTCGCTAACTTTACTCTCGCTAACTTTACTCTCGCTAACTTTTATAACCCCAAAAACAAAAAACCCAGCAGAAGCTGGGTTTTTGAAATTCTTGATAACGTAAATATTAACGTTTTGAGAACTGTGGACGCTTACGCGCTTTCTTAAGACCCACTTTCTTACGCTCAACTTTACGTGCATCACGAGTAACGAAACCTGCTTTACGAAGTTGTGGACGTAGTGACTCGTCAAACTCCATAAGTGCACGAGTGATACCGTGACGGATAGCACCAGCTTGACCAGTAGTACCACCACCAGCAACGGTGATGTAAAGATCAAACTTTTCAGTCATATCAACAAGCCCTAAAGCTTGACGAACAACCATGCGTGCTGTTTCGCGACCAAAATACTCTTCTAAAGAGCGATTGTTGATTACGATGTTACCAGTGCCTGGGCGTAAGAATACGCGAGCACTTGAACTTTTACGACGACCTGTACCGTAGTATTGATTTGCCATGTTAGTGCTCCTTAAATGTCTAGAACCTGAGGCTGTTGTGCAGCATGGTTGTGCTCAGTACCTGCGTAAACTTTAAGTTTACGGTACATTGCGCGGCCTAAAGGACCACGTGGCAACATGCCCTTAACAGCCTTCTCGATGATCATTTCAGGCTTTGCAGCTTGAAGTTTATCAAAAGTAGTAGACTTAAGACCACCTGGGAAACCAGAGTGAGCATAGTACACTTTATCTTTGAACTTGTTACCAGTTACAGTAACTTTCTCCGCGTTGATAACGATGATGTAATCACCAGTATCTACGTGTGGAGTGTACTCAGCTTTGTGCTTACCGCGTAGGCGATGAGCGATTTCAGTAGCGATGCGACCTAAAGTTTTACCTTCAGCGTCAACTACGTACCAGTCACGTTTTACTGTTTCTGGTTTAGCAACAAACGTTTTCATTTATAAAAATCCAATGTTTTTCAATTAAAACCACAGGTAATTATTATTAATTACCGCTCTAAATGTTTGCTCCAACCCCTTCGAGTTTAAGACTTTTGCGCCATTCAAAAGAGGCTAATCTAATGAAGGCAATAGAACGCAACGTGGCAGACGCGGGAGTATACCAGCACTTTTACCACATTGCTACTCGACGGTTGTTTTTTCC
>NZ_JACJDM010000142.1:0-1279 GCF_014163545.1 Pseudoalteromonas sp. SR45-6 | reverse complement strand
AGCTTAATGCCACTCGTAACCGAGTTCACGTTTTATCATTTTTGTAGGTATGTTAAACCGTTATCTAAATCATTTGATGAGGATAACAATAATGTCAACAAGACCTATATCTATGAGTAAATTACATGCTATTTTACGGCTGAAATATTCAGCAAAATTATCCCATCGAGAGATTGCCAGAAGCTTAAATATCTCCCCTGGCACTGTGGCTAATTACGTTAAAAAGGCCAATGAGTTAGGGTTAAACCAATGGCCGTTACCTGACGATAAACAACACGGTACGTTTCTTAATACAAAAATCAGGGACTTCTCACCCCGTCAAAAAAGATACCCAACACCTGACTGGCTCACCATCAATAAGGATTTAAAGCAGCACAAACATTTGACGTTGCAGTTAGTATTCGATGAAATGCGTGAGAAAGTCGCTGAGCCTTATTACAGCTATAGCCACTTCTGCCGCGCCTATCGGGAATGGGTGGGGAAACAACGGTTGTCGATGCGGCAGCATCATAAAGGTGGTGAAAAGCTGTTTGTGGATTATTGTGGCCCCACACTGACCATCACGTGCCCCACAACGCAGGAAACACGGACTGCTCAAGTATTTGTTGCCGTGCTCGGCGCATCAAACTATACCTATGCTGAGGCAACGTATAGCCAGCAACTTGAAGACTGGGTGATGAGTCATGCCCGTTGTTTTGCGTTTTTAGGCGGTGTGCCTGAACTTGTTATTCCCGACAACTTAAAAAGTGCTGTTAGTAAACCCTGTCGCTACGAGCCTGATCTAAACCCCACTTATCATCAATTAGCCGAGTATTATAACGTCGCTGTCATACCCGCTAGACCTTATAAACCCAAAGATAAATCAAAGGCTGAAGTCGGTGTACAAATTGTTGAGCGTTGGATCATGGCACGTCTGCGTAACCAAACCTTCTACAGCTTAGCGCACCTAAATCAAGAAATAGCAAAGCTACTTGATGTAATGAACAATAAGGTGATGAAGCAATATCAACAATCACGTAAACAGCTTTTTGATAGGGTGGATAAAAGCGCATTAAAGCCATTGCCTGAAAAGCCCTATCACTATACACAAATCAAAACGGTGCGAGTACACATTGATTATCATGTTGAAATAGAAAAACATTATTACAGTGTGCCGTATCAGTGGGTTAAGAAACAATTACGCGCACACATAACCAATCAGCTAGTACAGCTTTATCATGACGATACCTTAATCGCACAGCATCCGCGCTCACATCATTTAGGTGGGCATACAACACAG
>NZ_JACJDM010000141.1:0-1282 GCF_014163545.1 Pseudoalteromonas sp. SR45-6 | reverse complement strand
GATATTCACTCTGAATAGTTAAGATGGGTGTCATCTTAATTTCGTTGGCCAAGTAATCAGCCAAGCCATTGTTAAGTTATAAAAAGCTAAGTTATAAAAAATTTACAAGAAGTACAGCAAATAAAGGAGTAACAATGAGTAGTAATGATAAAAGCTCAGAGAAATCAAGCGAACTTGATGACTTAATTGATAACCTTATTAGTGATGAGGATCTTGAGCGCTATTTTGCTGAACAAAAAGACGGTTTAACTCATGAAGAACGGAAAAAAATTAAACGAGAAAACCGTATTAACGCAATTAACCAGTGGTGTGCTGAAAATCCTGGTCGAGATCCTGCAAGAGCAAAAGACAAAACCATCAAACAACTGGCGTTAGATGAAAAAGCAGTGGTGCGATTAGAAGAGTTTAGAAAAAATAACCCCGAAAAAGCTGCAGAAAATAAAAGGAGAGCCGAAAACAGAAGCAAATACTTTGATGATAGAGAAACTTATAAAGAACAACTGCCAAGAGATTATTTACATAAAGACAGTTATGAGACGCGACTAAGAAAAGCAGAAGCACTCAATGGCTGCGGGTTTAAAACCCGCACATTTAAAAGTAAGCGTTTTACTGATGAATATACAGCAAAGCTTTCATCCTCAGATAGTGGCTCAACGCTTGAGGGGCACTGGGTTCGCTCTGATGGGCAACAATTGGCTATTTCATGGTTTGGAGGATGGTCAAACTTATTTACTATTCTTGGCTTTGGTTGTACGAGCCTGGCTTTATTGACTTTCTTATTTCATATTTTTGCGATTTTTATGAACGGGTTTGAATATTTCTGGGTGATGGCTTCAATCTATGTGACGCTCTTTGGTTTGGGTTTTTTCACTTTAAAACACCGCGCCATATTATCGCACCGAGATAAGTTTTATTTTAATCGCCATACCGGGCTTGTAAAAACCCCTCATACTTTGTTTAGAAAACCGTTTTATTTACCTTACGAAGACATTGTTTGTTTTGGTGCAAATGAGCGCAATGTAGGCTCAGCCCGTGGTGGTTCACGCGTGTTTGTGTCTCTCATGGTGCCATTAAAGTACCCTAAGCATTATAGACTCACTAAACCGACATTTTACGTAGGTGGTTTTAATCGTCAGTGGGATTCGCTGCAATATGCAACAGCCATGACCTTTATGGATACATCAATCCCGCTTGGGACACACTTATATCAATCAATAGAGCACTACTTCAAAATAGATAAAGATATAACAGAAAAACACGGATTTCCTGAGGAGTTAAAACC
>NZ_JACJDM010000140.1:0-1304 GCF_014163545.1 Pseudoalteromonas sp. SR45-6 | reverse complement strand
ACAAATTTTAATTTTTAAATTCTTTATGCAAACTTTATTTATGTATTTTTAAGCTTGCCATTATTTTTTGTAAAGTACTGCGCGGGGTAAATCCACGCCTACGCTTATTATTTTGCTAATACATCGCAAATACGCTGGCATGCTTGGCCGTCACCATACGGGTTATGGGCGCGGCTCATTGCTTTATATGCAGCATCATCAGCTAATAACTCATTTAGTGCAGATGTTATTTTTTCTACGTCAGTACCAACTAATTTAACAGTGCCTGCGTCTACTGCTTCTGGGCGCTCTGTAGTATCACGCATTACCAGTACTGGCTTACCTAAACTTGGTGCTTCTTCTTGAATCCCACCTGAGTCAGTTAAAATAATATGTGAGCGATTCATTAAATATACAAATGGTAAGTATTGCTGTGGCTCTATTAAATGTACGTTATCAACATCTTTTAAAATACGTTTTACCGGCTCTTGTACATTCGGGTTTAAATGTACTGGGTACAATATTTGCGTATCTGGGTGAGCTTTAGCTGTTTGTGCGAGCGCTTCACAAATACGCTCAAAACCACCACCAAAGCTTTCACGGCGATGACCTGTAACTAAAATAAGCTTTTTATTTTCATCAAGCATAGGGAATTGTGATGCTAATGTGTTACTTAACTGTGTATCATTTTCTATTTGTTGCTTAACTAGTAGTAAAGCATCAATAACCGTATTACCGGTTACAAATATATTTTCATCTGCATAATTTTCTTTTAAAAGATTAGCTTTTGAGGTATCCGTTGGTGCAAAGTGGAATTGTGTTAAAGCGCCCGTTAGTTTGCGGTTACCTTCTTCAGGCCATGGCGAATAAATATTACCTGTACGTAAGCCTGCTTCAACGTGGCCAACTGCTATTTGCTCATAATATGCTGCTAAACTCGCAGCAAATGTTGTTGCGGTATCACCATGCACTAACACTACATCTGGTTTAAACTCTTTAAGTACTGGAGTTAGCTCTTGCAAAATACGGCTTGTTACTTCTGGCAGTGTTTGCCCTACTTTCATTAAGTTTAAATCGTATTCTGGGGTAATTTTAAAAAGCTGAAGTACTTGATCTAGCATTTCACGGTGCTGCGCCGTTACACATACTTTTGCGTCAAAGCGACTATCGTTAGCTAAAGCGTGCACAAGAGGTGCCATTTTAATGGCTTCTGGGCGAGTACCAAATACTGTTAATACTTTCACTTTACATCCTTTGTGAGTTTTAAAATAATTATTTATCAGCTATAGCTGATAGCTGATAGCTGATAAATAATTATTTTAAAA